>JAGKSZ010000296.1 GCA_018991295.1 Porphyrobacter sp.
CCGGCCAGAGGACCGCGCTTGCCGCCAGCCTTCCGCTCAACCTTGCGGCGATGACGATCGGGATGGGCCTGTGGCGCGGCGGGATGCTGAAGGGAGAGTGGCGGACTTTCCATCTCCAGCGCCTCGCGGCCCTCACCGCGCTGGCGGCCTTGCCGGTGCTGCTGGGGCTGGCCGGATGGCTGGTGGCAACCGGGTTTGCAGGCGCCGTGGTCGGCCCGGTGGCGCTGGTGATCTCGGCCCCTTTCGATACGCTGCTGGGGGTGAGCTACGCCGCATTGGCGATGGCTTTCTTCAGCAAGGACAATGCCTTGACCCGCAGACTGGCGGCGGTCGGGCGGCTTTCGCTGAGCAATTATCTGATGACCAGCGTGATCCTTGCCGGACTGTTTGCGAGCTGGGGGCTGGGCCTGTTCGGCTCCGTCACCCGCTGGCAGGCCTTTGCGCTCGGGCTGGTGCCGGTGGCGGCGATGCTGCTGTGGTCGCCGCCATGGGTCGCAAAGCTGGGGCAAGGCCCCTTTGAGCGGCTGTGGCGCGCCGCCAGCAAGGCCTTGCACCGGGGCTAGCCGAGGCGTCCCTGATCGACCTGCCGCCGCTCGCGCCACCGGCCCCAGCTGGTCCCGGTGACAAGGCCAGCGAAAGCCCCCGGCAGGGCAAAGAACAAGGTTTCGGCATTGATCTCGCGGGCCAGACCGAGGTGGATCATGCTCGAAACCAATGTTCCCAGAACCAGCCCGGCGATGGCATAGCTGCCGCCGTGATCCCGCCCCCTGCGCGACAGCACGGCGGTCAGCGGCAGGCCGAACACCAGCGCCGATCCCAGCACAAACGCACCCGACAGGATCAGGGGATAGGCAAGCACAAGAGCGATGTTGGCAAGGCTCCGATAGTCCAGCGAGGACATCACCAACGGGATCATCAAGAGCACGGTGTAAGGGGCCCCACCCGCCAGCGTGCCCCATCCCACGGCCCGGAAAAAGGCAGCGATTGCTTCCTTCATGTCAGCCTCCTGCAATGGGACGGAGCGGCCGGTCAGCCGCTCCGTCAGATGATCGGGGAGACGATCAGGCCTCGCCCGCTCCGGGCCGGGCTTGCGCGGCCCATTGTTCCTCGCGGAACCAGGTGCCGACCTTGCGCCCGAACTTGGCGATGGCGTTCATGTTGAAGAAGTGCATCATGCCGAGTGCGACCACGACAATGCCGATCTTGGTCGACAGGAAGCTGATCATGTCCGCTGCGGTTTCAGGCGAACTGCCAAAGCGCAGCGTGAGAAGGATCCAGCCGAGATTGACGAGGTAGAAGCCCACCACCAGCAGATGATTGGTCGATTCCGCCAGCGTCCGATCATGTCCGAAACATTCGACGAGGAACACCAGACCGTTCTTCGACAGGGTCTGCGCCACCCAGATGGTGAGGCCGATGCTGACGATCAGGTAGGCGACATAGGCATAGATATCGTACATCTTGAACTCCTGTTATTTCTGGAAATACTGAAATTACTTCATGCAAATGTGCTCCAAGAGGGGGTTCTCCTTCGTCAGGGGTTCAAATCAGGATTTGTCGCCGCCGCCCATGCCGGGCAGGAAGCGAGCGATGCCGCGGCCCAGTTTCATCAGCCGCACCAATGTCGGCTTGGGCAGGTGGCGCACATCGGCGTACCAGCCGGTCAGCGTGCCGATGAATTCATGCATCCGCCCAATCCGTTCACGCACGTGCACCGGCACTTCGTTGCGGTGCTTCACGCTGTCGGACAATTCGCCAAGCAAGCGGATGGTCGGGTCGAATTCGCGCTTCTTGCGCTCCTCGGCAAGGCGCATCAGCACCTCCCACAGATCGGTTTCGGCCACGAAGTGATCGCGCCGGTCACCTTCGATATGGACCCGGCGGACGATGCCGTAGCCCTGCAATTCCTTCAGCCCGGTCGAGACATTGGAGCGGGCCAAACCCAGCACTTCGGTGATTTCCTCGGCATGAAGCGGCCGGTCGCTGAGATAGAGCAGCGCGTGGATCTGCGCGACCGAGCGGTTGACGCCCCATGCCGTGCCCATTTCCCCCCAGTGGAGGATAAAGGCCCGTGCTTCGGGGATGTCCATCAGATCGGCCACGACTCGGCCTCCTTTCTCTATTTCTGAAAATACAGAAATCCGAGACAATGGCAAGGGGAATCGCAATTCTGCGCCTGGAAGGCCAAAGCGATGTCCGGATCCGGCGGCTTTCCTACTCTGCCCGCACGTGTCACCTTCGCCCCGATGACCTGCCTCGCCCGCCGCTCGCCCCACCATCTTCCAAGGGCGACAAGCGCAGGCAGGTTTTCAGTTTCTGGACAGTGTCTCATGTGTCTCCAACACGGCAGTTGGAGAGGGTCAGCCGTCGTCTCCATGGATCGGGGAAGGCCGATCGAGCGCCAATTCGGCCTCGGAAAAAGTGAAGGGGCTGCGCACCCCGGCCATCCCGCCCAGCTCGACCCGCAGCCCGCGTGCTGCCACCTGCGGATCGGCAAACACCTCATCCAGCCGGTTGATCGGTCCTGCAGGCACTCCCGCTGCATGGCAGGCATCGAGCAGGCCCTGCTTGGTCCACCCCGCGCAGGCCGCAGCGATCTCGGCATCCAGCGCCTTGGCGTTGGCGGTGCGATCACCGTTCGACACGAAGCGCGGGTCCACGCACAGCACATCGAGGCCCAGCACACTCATCAGCTTGTGAAACAGCCCGTCATTGGCGGGCGCAAGGATCACATGCCCATCGCTTACGGCAAAGACGCCATAGGGGGCGACCTGCGCATGGGCATTGCCCATACGCGGCGGGTTGTGGCCGGTGGTGAAGAAATAGGTCGCCTGATTGGCGAGCAGGCCGACGCTGCAATCGAGCAGCGCCATATCGACCTGCTGGCCCCGGCCTGTCCGCGCCCGCATCAACAGCGCCGCCTGAATGCCGTTCGCCGCCCAGACGCCGGTGGCCAGATCGCTGATCGAGATGCCCATCTTCACCGGGTGACCCTCTGGCTCACCCGTGAGCGACATCAGCCCGCTCATCCCCTGCGCGACGAAATCATAGCCTGCCTCATGCGCGCGCGGTCCGGTCTGGCCGAAGCCGGTGATCGAACAATAGACGAGGCCCGCGTTGGTGGCGGCAAGGCTGGCGTAATCGAGGCCGAATTTGGCGAGGCTGCCGGTCTTGAAGTTCTCGATCACGACATCGGCCCCGGCGCAGAGCGCCTGCACCCGCGCCAGATCATCGGCCTCGCCAAAGTCCGCGATGATCGAACGCTTGCCGCGATTGCAGGCGTGGTAATAGGCGGCCTCGCGGTGAACCTTGCCCGAGGCATCCGTGCGTTCGACCCACGGGGGGCCCCACAGCCTTGTGCCGTCACCTTCCGGACTTTCGACCTTGATCACATCTGCGCCGAGGTCTGCAAGGATTTGCCCGCAGAACGGCCCCGCCAGCACCCGCGCCAGTTCGACCACCTTGAGACCAGCCAGCGGTGCCTTGGGGTTGCGCGGTTCGGCCAGCCACATCGCCTATTTGCCCAGATGCGCTTTCAGGAAGGCGACGCTATCGGCCAGCACCGGGCCTTTGCTGCGGAAGGGCACGGAAAGCGCCATCACGACCTCCTCGTGATCGAGCGGGCCGTAATTCTTCACCTCCACCGCTGCGCCAAGCGACTTCAGCTTCGCGCCGAGATTGTTGGCGTTCTTCGGGCGCACGGTCTCATCGCCTTCGGAGGTGACGAGCAGCAGCGCGGGTGCGTCCTTGCGGGCAAAGGTGATTGGCTGGGTCTCCTCCGGGCGCGGCCACTGCGAGAAAGCCGCAATCGCCCGGTCCGAGGTGAAGGGGTGGAAATCGTAAGGCCCCGAAAGCCCCACCGCCGCCTTCACATTGGCCGGATCGGCCCCGGCCGCGATCAGCCGCTTGCTATCCAGCGCCAGCATCACCGCCTGATAGGCTCCGGCCGAATGCCCCATAAAGGCGATGCGGGCCGGATCCCCGCGATATTGCGCGATGTTGGCCTGCACCCATGCCACCGCCTCTGCGCCATCATCGAGGAAGGCGGGGAACCGGACGCTGGGCACCTTGCGGTAATCGGGGACCACCACCAGGAAACCGGCCTTGGCGAGCGCCCGTCCGGCAAAGGCATAGGAGGCCCGGTCACCCTTGGCCCAGCCGCCGCCGTACCAGAAGATCACCACCGGCAGCGGCGCGTTGCTCTGATCGTTGGGCGCCCAGATATCGAGCGCCTGCCCATGGCTGCCAAAAGGCACACCCGTCGCCGCCGGATAGGACCCCTCACGCCCGCCGGCCAGCCGGTCATAGTGCGAGAGCAGTCGCGGCGGCGAAGTCAGGGCCAGCACGCCGCCCACCGCAGCCACCAGCGCAAGGCTGCCGAACGCCAGCTTGCGCTTCATCAGACGACGTAATGCGCGGTGGTGGTCGCAGCGATATCGGCCTCGCTCACACCCGGCGCGGTTTCGATCAGGCGGAAGGGCTCACCCTTGCCCGCGCGCTGGAACACCGCGAGGTTGGTGATCACCATGTCGACCACGCCTGCCCCGGTCAGCGGCAGGGTGCATTCGGGGATGAACTTCGGCGTCCCGTCCTTGGCGGTGTGGTCCATCACAACGATGATCTTCTTGACGCCTGCGACAAGGTCCATCGCCCCGCCCATGCCCTTGATCATCTTGCCCGGGATCATCCAG
>JAGKSZ010000297.1 GCA_018991295.1 Porphyrobacter sp.
GCCATTCGATCGGATCGAGCCTTGCCGTGCTGCGCCAGCTCCATGCGCTGGGGGCGCGCTACATGACCCTGACCCACAACAGCAACATCCCCTGGGCGGACGCGGCAACCGATGCGCCCAGGCATGATGGCCTCAGCCCCTTTGGCATGGATGTGGTGCGCGAAATGAACCGCATCGGGATGCTGGTCGATCTCAGCCATGTGAGCGAGGCGACGATGATGGATGCGCTCGATGTGGCACGCGCGCCGGTGATCTTCAGCCATTCCGGCGCACGGGCCGTGACGGGCCACCCGCGCAACGTGCCCGACAGCGTGCTGGCGCGCCTGCCGGAAAATGGCGGCGTGGTGATGGTGGTGGCGCTGCCGCGCTTCATCAACGAGGACCTGCGCCAATGGGGCGCCAAGCGCGCAGCCGAGGAAGCGCGGCTCAAGGCGCTGTGGCTCGGCCAGCCTGCCAAGGTGACCGAGGGGCTCGGCGCATGGGACAAGGCCAATCCCGAACCCAAGGCGACCATCAAGGACATGGCCGATCACATCGACCATATCCGCAAGGTGGCGGGCGCTGAACATATAGGCATCGGCGGCGATTTTGACGGGATGCCGAGCGGTCCTGTCGGCTTTGAGGACGTGCGCGGATACCCGCTGCTGTTTGCCGAACTGGCCAAGCGCGGCTATTCGCAGGCCGAGCTGGAAATGATCGCCAGCCGCAACATCCTGCGCGTGATGCGCGCCGCCGAGGCCTATGCCGCGCGCGCCGCGAACGAGCCGCCGATCGAAACCCTGATCAACCCGCCCGCCAAGGCGCAATGACAGCGCGTCAATGCGCCGCGCGGGCGAGGGCGGGGATGATCCACACGAGGCTCATCGCGATCACCGCAAAGCCGAGACTGAAGCCCAGCACATAGCGCAGGCCCGTGTTGCTGACCGCCCCGCGTGCAGCTTCTTCATCAATGCGGATCGCTTCGTTGTTATCGGCCATTTGCGCTCTCCCCTTGTGATTGCTTTCCGTAACGGAAGTAATTTCCGTAACGTCAACCAACAGTCAAGCGCAATGATGGTTCCCGCAGGCTGCTTGCGGCGGGCCGTTAGAGCACTTTCCGACCACTCCGGGTCACTCTGACGGAGCCGATTTTGGCTCAGCGCAAGGAACGACGAGCGAGCCATGCTCACGCATAGTGAGCGAGGAGAGACGCCGCGCCGGGTCAAAATCGGCCCGCCCCTGCGGGGTCGCGTCAGGAAGCCCGCTGGCTTCGTCGCGGCGCTTGCCCGGGGGCCGACAGGCCCGCGCAGCGCGCCACTCCTGTCCAGCGGGCTTCCTGACGCGATCAGGGTGACCCGGAGTGGTCGGAAAGTGCTCTAATGCCCCAACAGGGCGAGGGTGCGATCGTCACGCTGGCCTGCAAACAAAGCCGCCAATGCCGCATCGAACACATCATGTGTGGCCAGCGCGGCGAACAGGGTAAGGCAGCTGCGCAGTTTCATCGCATCCACCTCTCCCAGCATCTGCGCTGCGGTTCGCTGCGGGGCATGCGCCAGCAGCGCCGTGACCGACCACATCAGACGCTCCCCCAGCACGGGATGGGCAAGATAGGCGCGCGCTTCGGCCAGATCGGCAAGGCCGAAATAATGCGCCTCCTGGCTGAACCCAAGGCCGCGAAGCTGCGGGAATATGAACCACATCCAGTGGCCGAATTTGTATCCGGCACGCAATTCGCCCGCGATTTCGGGCCACCGCTCGGCCTGTGCGGTTGTGAACCGGTCAAGACTGTTGTCAGGCTCCGTCATCAGCGCCGGAACCTGCCGATCAGTCGCGCAGCAATTCGTTGATGCCGGTCTTGGAGCGGGTCTGCGCGTCCACCGTCTTGACGATCACGGCGCAGTAAAGGCTCGGCCCCATGGTGCCATCGGGCAGGGGCTTGCCCGGCATCGAGCCGGGGACGACCACGGCATAGGGCGGCACTTCGCCCATATGGACCTTGCCGGTGGCGCGATCGACGATCTTGGTGGAGGCACCAAGATAGACCCCCATCGAAAGCACCGCGCCTTCGCCCACGCGCACGCCTTCGGCGACTTCTGCGCGGGCGCCGATGAAGGCGTTGTCACCGATGATGACGGGTTCGGCCTGCAGCGGTTCCAGCACGCCGCCGATCCCGGCGCCGCCCGAAATGTGCACATTCGCACCGATCTGCGCGCACGAGCCGACGGTCGCCCAGGTGTCGATCATGGTGTTCTCGCCAACGTAAGCACCGATGTTGACGAAGCTGGGCATCAGCACCGCGCCCTTGGAGATATGCGCGCCGCGGCGCACGACTGCGCCGGGCACGACGCGGAAACCGCCTGCACGGAATTCATCCTCACCCCAGCCCGCAAACTTCAGCGGCACCTTGTCATAGGCAGGCGCGCTCGCCGCGCCGCCATCGACCACGCCGTTATCATTGAGGCGGAACGAGAGCAGCACGGCCTTCTTCAGCCACTGGTTGACGCGCCAGCCGCCGTTCCCGTCAGGCTCGGCCACGCGCGCTGCGCCGGAATCGAGCAGGGCGAGGGCCTCACTAACGGCATGGCGCACCTCATGGCCGGGGCCGACATCGGCGCGGGTTTCCCATGCGGCTTCGATGGCGGCGATCAGGGCTTCGGTCATTGCGGGTTCTCCACGAACACCTGAACCCCGTTCGCCCTGAGCTTGTCGAAGGGCTGTCCTTCACTCGAAGGCAAGCACAATGTCGCAAGAAAAAAGCAGTCCTTCGACAAGCTCAGGACGAACGGAGAGAGGCAAGAAATTCGCGGCGGCTTAGCCGTCGCCGGAGAACTCGGCAAGCCTTACGCAGGCATGCCTGCTGCCAGCGCGAACTGGTACGCCCGCTCGGCCAAGGGCCGCACCCGCTCGCTCATGGCCTGGGCATGGGCGCTGGAGGCCGTGCCGTCGATCACGCGCTTCTTGATGCCCTGCATGATCCCGGCGAGGCGGAACAGGTTGTAGGCGAAATACCAGTCCATCGGCGGGACGGGGTATTGGGTAGGGGCGACATAACGCGCCCCCGCTTCCTCGACCGGGGGGATGCCCAGCGCCTGAAGATCAAGCCCCATCAGCCCCGCACGCCCATCGGCAGGCTGAAACCAGTTGAGCATCAGGTAGCTGAAATCGGCAATCGGATCGCCCAGCGTCGACAATTCCCAATCGAGCACCGCGATGATGCGCGGTTCGGTCTTGTGAAAGATCACATTGTCGAGCCGGTAATCGCCGTGCACCACCGATGATCCGTGCTGCGGCGGGATGGTTTGCGGCAGCCATTCGATCAGCGCCTCCATCTCCGGCATATGTTCGGTTTCGGAGAGCTTGTATTGCTTGGTCCAGCGGGTGATCTGGCGGGCGCAGTAATCATTGGGCTTGCCGAATTCGCCCATGCCGATCTTGTCAGGTTCGCGCAGGTGCAATTCGGCCATGGTGTCGATCAGCGCGTGATAATGTGCGCGGCGTTGTTCCGGGGTGAGGCCGGGCAGGGCGCCGTTCCACAAGCTGCGGCCATCGGCCATGCTCATGACGAAGAACTTGGAGCCGATCACGTCTGGGTCTTCGCACAGGCCATAGGTGCGCGGCACCGGAAAGCCCGTGGGGTAAAGCCCGGTCATCGCCGCATATTCGCGGTCAACCGCGTGGGCCGATGGCAGCAGCTTGCCGAAGGGCTGGCGGCGCAGCACATAGGATGCGCCGGGCGTGTCGATCCGGTAGGTGGGGTTCGATTGCCCGCCCTTGAACTTGGTGTAGCTGATCGGGCCTGCAAAGCCCTCGACGTTCACCTCGAACCATGCGGTCAGCGCGGCAAGGTCGAGCGCGTCCTTTTCGGTCACCTCGACCGTGCCGACCATTTCCTTGTCAAAATCAATATCCATCGAAATCAATGTCCATCAGTCGAACACCACCACTGTGCGGGCCGAAGTGCCCTTGCGCATCGTGTCGAAGCCCTTGTTCACATCATCAAGGCTGATCCGTTCCGCGATGATCGTATCGAGGTCGAGGAGGCCCCGCAGGTAGAAATCGACAAGGCGCGGAAGGTCCACGGGGAAGTGGTTCATCCCCATGATCGCGCCCATCAGCTTCTTGCCGCCCAGGAGGTCCATCGCGCCAAGGCCAACCTTGCAATCCAAGGGCATCATGCCGAGGATCACCGCCGTGCCCCCGCGCCGCAGCGAAGCAACCGCGAGATCGGCCGAGGCCTGCCGGCCCACCGCCTCGATCCCCCAATGCACCCCGCCGCCGGAGATGGCGATGATCTGCTTGGCGGCATCGTCTGCCAGCGCATCGACAGTATGGGTCGCGCCCAGCACCTGCGCCAGCGCGCGCTTTTCGGGGAGCGGATCGGCGGCGATGATCTTGCCTGCGCCTGCGATTTTCGCAGCATTGATGGCCGCAAGGCCCACCCCGCCGCAGCCGACCACCAGCACGGTTTCGCCCGGCGTCACCTTGCAGGCGTTGAAGATCGTGCCTGCCCCCGTCGTCACCGCGCAGCCGAGCAGGGCAGCACGGTCGAACGGCATGGCCTTGTCGATCGCGACGCAGGCGTGTTCGTGGATCAGCATCTGTTCGCTGAGGGCAGAGAGGTTGAGCATCTGACCCACCGGCGCGCCATCGGCAAAGGCGATGCGCGATGCCTCGCCCTTCTGGCGGCGCGTGTCGCCGCCAAGGCACAGGGCCATGCGCCCCGTCACGCAGAATTCGCAGTGCCCGCAGAAGGCCGAAAGGCACGAGACGACATGATCGCCCGGCTTCACGGTGCGTACTTCGGAACCGACAGCGCGCACGATCCCCGCCGCCTCATGCCCCGGAATGGCGGGGAGAGCATGGGGGTAATGCCCGTCGATGAAGTGCAGGTCCGAATGGCA
>JAGKSZ010000298.1 GCA_018991295.1 Porphyrobacter sp.
CGTTCGTGCAGCACCTTGTTGTGCTTGATATTGTGGAGCAGCGCGGAAGGAACCCCGGCGGTGCTTGATGCCATGAAGATCGCAGTGCCCGGCACCCGGATCGCGGAATTCTTGGCCGATTTGGCGAAGATTTCCAGCGGCAGCGCGCTTTCGCTCATCCGCTCACGCATCAGCTTGCGCCCGCGCGCCCAGGTGGTGAGCAAGGTGAAGATCGCAAAGCCGATGGCAAGCGGCACCCACCCGCCTTGCGGCACCTTGATGAGGTTGGCCCCGAAATAGGCGATATCGACGATCAGGAAGATCCCGATCAAGGGGACCGCCTTCCACAAGGGCCAGCGCCACAACGCGGTCAGAACAGCGGCCAGCAGCAGCGTATCGATGAACATCGCGCCGGTCACCGCGATCCCATAGGCCGCCGCCAGGTTGCTGGAGGACTGGAAGAACAGCACCAGCAGGATCACCATCACCATCAACCCCCAGTTGATCGCCGGAATATAGATCTGCCCGGCAGCGGTCGCGCTGGTGTGATGGATTTCCATGCGCGGGATGAAGCCCAGCTGGATCGCCTGCTGGGTAAGGCTGAAGGCGCCCGAAATCACGGCCTGACTGGCAATGATCGTGGCAAGCAGCGCAAGGATGACCACCGGAACGCGCACCATATCGGGGATCATCAGGAAGAAGGGGTCCTTGATCAGTGCGGCAGTCGCCTCTGGCGAGGTCTGCGATAGCACCATCGCGCCCTGCCCCATGTAATTGAGCATCAGCGCCGGGAACACGAAGGTCAGCCAGGAAATCCCGATCGGCTTGCGCCCGAAATGGCCCATGTCCGCATAAAGAGCCTCAGCCCCCGTCACCGCCAGCACCACGCTGCCCAGCGCGATGAAGGCGGTAAAGCCATCGGCGCGGAAGAAATTGAGCGCGTTGAGCGGATTGATCGTCTCAAGGATGATCGCCGGGTTGGCAGCAAGGTGCATCACGCCCAGCGTCGCCAGCATGCCGAAATAGGTCAGCATGATCGGACCGAACAGCTTGCCGACCTTTTCCGTCCCGCGCGATTGCAGCGCAAACAGGCACACCAGAATGGCGATCGCCGTGGGCACGATCCACGGCTCGAAACCGGGCACGATGTATTGCAGCCCCTCAGTCGCAGACAGCACCGAAATGGCCGGCGTGATCATGCTGTCGCCATAGAACAGCGCGGTGGCGAACACGCCCAGCAGCACGAGCGGCGCGGTCCACCCTGCGCTGTCGGAGGCACGGCGGATCAGGGCAAGCAGCGCCAGGCTCCCGCCCTCACCCTTGTTGTCGGCGCGGGTGATGGTGAGAACGTATTTGACCGTCACCACCATCATCATCGACCAGAACACCAGGCTCAGCACGCCGTGGATATGCGCGGCATCGGGCGAAATGCCCGGCGCGCCGTGGTGCGATGCGAAGGTTTCGCGGAAGGCGTAAAGCGGGCTGGTGCCGATGTCACCGAACACAACGCCTACTGCGCCAACTGCCAGAGTCAGCGTAGAAGCTCCGTGGCCGTGGCTGTGCCCAGCTGCGGCGGTCGGTTCACTGGAGGAGACTGATGCGCTGCTCATGCTATCGGATTTCCCGTATCCCCCCGGTACTGCCCACCCTGCCTGAACGACTCAGGCAGGCAAGGCGGCGCGCCTAGCACCGCTAATTCGCACCTGCAACACAGCCGCAGCGATTGACACGCGGCGGACAATCAAGGGCCTATTGCCCCTGCAGCATCGGCGCGCGCGCGATCATGTCGTCGAGCCGCGCAATATCGGCCGTCAACGCCTCACGCCATGGGGCATCTTCGGGGGTATTGGCCAGCAGTCCGGCCCAGACCTTGCGTGCCGCGATCACTTCGCCGCTGCGCAGGTAGGCAGCGCCGAGGAAATATTCCGCCCCCGGATTGCGCGGGTCGATCGCCTTGGCGCGGCCAAAGGCCTGCACGGCGGCCGGAGTGACAAAGCCATCGGCATGGCCAACCAGCGCCATGCCGAGCGCCAGCCAGCTTTCCAGATCATCAGGGTTTTCCTTCAGCCCGCGCTGCAAAAGCCCGGCTGCATCGGCAAACTGGCCGCGACGGGCAAAGGCATCGGAGGTCACAAGGTAATTTGGCGGCGGCACGGTCCGGTCGAACAGCGCAGCGCGCCCTTCGACCATCTGGGTGCCCTGCTCGCCAGCCTCGGCCATGGCCGGTTTGGGGGCGGAAGGCTGACCGGGGGAGCCCTGCCAGGCGTAACCTGCAAGCCCGAACACCAGCGCCGCGCCGAACAGCGTCAGCCCTTCACGCGGGAGCTTCATCACCAGCACCCCCAGCGCAAAGGCCGCAAGTGCCAGCGCCGCCACAGCAAGCCAGCCAGCGATCATGCGGCGTCTCCCGTATCGGCATCGCTGCGCCGCCTGCCCAGTCGCCGCAACAAGACTGCCGCCACAACCAGCAGCAAAACCAGCGGAGCAATGAACAGCGGCCATGTGGTGGCGCTGACCTCGGGTTCATAGCTTACATAATCGCCATAGCGTGCGATCAGCCAGCGGCGGATCTCCTCCGGGCTTTCACCGGCCAGAATGCGGCTGCGCACCTGATGGCGCATATCGCCCGCCATCGGCGCATCTGAATCCGCAATGCTCTGCGACTGGCACTTGAGGCAGCGCAGGGTGTGCATGAGCGCCGAAGCCTCAGCCTCAAGCCGGGGATCGGCCAGCTGATTATAGGCATAGGGCGCAGGCGGCATGGCATCTTGTGCCAGCGCCTGAGGCACGAACAGCAGTGCCGCCAGGCTTGCAAGGATCAAGCGGATCATCGCGCTTTCTCCAGTTCTGCCAGCAACTTTGGCACATCATCGGCGCGAATATCGCCAATATGCTGATAGCGGATCACGCCCTTGGCATCGATCACGAAAGTCTCCGGCACGCCCGAGGACCCGATCGCCAGCTGCACCTCGGAAATCGCATCGCTGCCGATGCGGCTATAGGGGTTGCCGTGGCGTGCCAGAAAATTGGCCACATCATCGGGCCGGTCACGGATGGCGATGCCGATGATTTCAGCACCCTGCTGTTGCAACGCTTCGAGCTGGGGGGCCTCGGCAATGCAGGGCAGGCACCAGCTTGCCCAGATATTGAGCAGCTTTGGCTTGCCACCGAAGTCCGCCTTGGCCGCGCCCGGCAGGCCATCAAAGGCGGGTTTAAGCGCGAATTCGGGCAGCGGCTGGCCGATCATTGTGCTTTCGACAAACTGCGTCTTGGGCTGGGTGAGCATATAGGCCGCCAGCCCTGCAAAGAAGGCGAAGAGCAGCAAGGGCACCCAGACATAGAGCGAACGCATCGCAGGGCTACTCCGCCGGATGGGGCGAGGATACGCCCAGCGCCTCAAGATCGGCGCGGCGCTGATCGCCCTTGGCCGCTGCCCGGCGGCGCGTCACATCGACCCGCACCCGGCCTGCAATGGCAAGGATGCCGCCCAGCCCGATCAAAAGCCCGCCATACCAGATGAAGGTCACAAACGGCTTCCACCAGATGCGGATCTGCCAGCGCCCATCTTCGGCCTGATTGCCGATCACAGCGTAAAGCTGGCCGTTCCACCGCGTCAGCAGCGCGCTTTCCGATGTCGATTGCGGCGGCGACCAGAAATTGCGCGCCTGCGGGGTGAGGATGACAGGTTCGCCGCCATCCTGCCGCACCGCAAGGCTCGCCTCGATCGCAGTCCAGTTCGGCCCGGCGACCGGGGTCACGCTCTCGAGCGTTATGGCAAGATCACCCATCTGTTCGGTCCCGCCCACCGCAACCGCGGCAAGGCGTTCCTGCGAGAAAGCGCCTTCGCAGGCCATGCCGAACAGCGAGACCGCAACACCGAAATGGGCCAGCACCATGCCCCATGTCGCCACCGGAACGCGGGCGATGTTGCGGCCCTTCAAGGGCAACAACGCGGCTACCGTCAACGCCGCCGCAAGGCCGAGGCCGAGCAGCGGCAGCAGCGGGAACTGGCCGAAGAAGCTCACCGCCGCGATCACTCCGATCACCAGCGCGGCAATCAGCGCCAGTTCAAACTGGAGCCGGGCAGGCTTGTCGCTTTTCCAGCGCAGCAGCGGGCCGACCGCCATCACCAGCAGCATCGGCACCGCGAATATGGCCGAGGCCGGGTTGAAATAGGGTGGGCCAACGCTGACGCGCACATCGAAAGCCTCGGTCAGCAGCGGATAGAGCGTGCCCAGCAGCACGATCGCAAGGATCGCGGAGAGCATCACATTGTTGAACACCAGCGCGCCTTCGCGGCTCAGCGCGGCAAACCGCTTGCCCTCGGCCACCGCACCTGCGCGCAGGGCAAAGATGGTGAAAGCCCCGCCGATATAGAGGCCAAGCAGGCCAAGGATGAAGGCGCCACGTTCAGGGTCCACCGCAAAGGCGTGAACGCTGGTCAGCACCCCCGATCGCACCAGAAAAGTGCCGAGCATCGACATCGAGAACGCCAGCACGCCCAGCATGATCGTCCAGGTGCGCAGCGCATCGCGGGCAGCCAGCACGCTGACCGAATGCATCAGCGCAGTCGCCGCCAGCCATGGCATGAGCGATGCGTTTTCGACCGGGTCCCAGAACCACCAGCCGCCCCAACCCAGCTCGTAATAGGCCCAGTAAGACCCCGCCGTGATCCCCAGCGTCAGCAGCACCCACGCGCCCAGCACCCAGGGGCGCATCACGCGGGCAAAGGACGAGTTGACCTCGCGCGTCAAAAGCGCGCCCATCGCAAGGCTGAAGGCGACCGACAGCCCGACATAGCCTGCGTAAAGCGTGGGCGGGTGGATCGCGAGGCCGATGTCCTGAAGCAAGGGGTTCAGCCCCGTGCCTTCGGCCGCAGGCACCGGCAGACGCTCGAACGGATTGGAGGCGAGCAGCAGGAAGGCATAGAAACCCAGCGCCACGAAGCCCTGCACCGCCAACGTCGCGCCCATGGTGCGTTCGGGCAGACGCCGTTCAAACGCCGCCAGCAGGCCCCCTGACGCGGCAAGCACGCCGACCCACAGCAGCATCGAGCCTTCGTGGTTTCCCCAGGTGCCGGTCAGCTTGTAGAGCATCGGCTTCATCGAGTGCGAATTG
>JAGKSZ010000067.1 GCA_018991295.1 Porphyrobacter sp.
CGATCAACAATGTCGGCTTCATCCTGCTTGGCCTTGCCGTTGCCAATGCGGACGGCGCGTCTGCCATGCTGGTCTATCTGTTCATCTATGTTGCGATGAGCCTCGGGTGCTTTGTTGCGCTGCTGATGCTGCGAGACGAGGATGGCGCGCTTTACGAAACCTTCGCCGATATCCGCGGGCTTTCGGTAACGCGCCCGGCAATTGCTTGGGCTCTGTTGCTGTTCATGTTCAGCCTTGCCGGCATTCCGCCGCTGCTTGGCTTCTACGCCAAGTTCGTGATCTTTCAGGCGACGATTGAAGCAGGCCTTGTCGCCTTCGGTGCCATCGCGATCGCGGCGAGCGTGATCGGGGCGTTCTACTACATCAAGTTCGTCAAGGTGATGTTCTTTGATGAGCCCGCTGGTACCGTTACCGGCAAAAGCGGTGCGGCGCATTGGGTCCTGCTGTCTGTGACCGCAGCGATCATCTCGCCGCTGGGTTATCTGCTAACGCCCTCGCTCACCGATCTTGCGGGCAAGGCGGCTGCTTCGCTGTTCCTCGCGGTTTGATCGAGTTCGTTCAACAGACCGGCTCGACCAACGCCGACCTTGCCGCCGCGATCCGTAGCGGGGAAGGGTGGTCGCAAGGGCGCTGGCTGGTCGCACGCAGCCAAAGCGCGGGACGCGGAAGGCAGGGCCGCGAGTGGTTCGACGGTGCGGGCAATTTCATGGGCTCGACCGCCGTCGCGCTTGTTGAGGGTGGCCCGCCGCCAGCTTCGCTGAGTTTTGTCGCGGCGCTCGCTGTGCACGATGCCGTGGGCTCAGTGCTGGGAGAGCATGCGGCGCTCGGCCTTAAATGGCCCAATGATGTGCTGCTGGATGGCGGCAAGTTATCAGGCATTCTGCTTGAAATGGTGCGCGGACATATCGTGGTCGGCATTGGGGTGAACCTTGCGCGCGCCCCGCAAATCGAGGGGCGCAAGACCGCTGCGATGGCTGACCATACGGGCACCCCGCCTGTTCTGGAAGAATTCGCCACCAGTCTTGCCGCCGCTTTCGATCGCAGGCTGGATGCGTGGCGCACCTTTGGGCTGGGCGCAACGCTTCAGGCGTTCCTCGTTCATTCGATCCATGCGCAGGGCGGGGCAATTACTGTCCATGACACAGATGGATCTGTCCTTTCCGGCACCTTTGCCGGGCTTGAGGAATCCGACGGTGCCTTGCGCCTGCGCTTGGCGGATGGCCGCGAACGTGTCATTCGCGCAGGCGACATTTCTTAAGCCAAGGACTGCAACCCATGCTGCTCGCCGCCGATGTCGGGAATACCAATGTCGTCTTCGCGCTGTTCACATACGGCGAGGACGGGACACACCACATCCGCGCGCGCTGGCGGATTGCCACCGATCCGCGCCGGACGGGCGATGAATATGCGGTGTGGCTGCTCCAGCTGCTCAAGATCGAAGGGGTGGAGCGGGACGAAATCACGCAGATCATCGTCGCCTCGGTGGTGCCTCGTGCCGACCACAACCTGACCGTCCTTTGCCAGAAATATTTCGGCATCACGCCGCTTTTTGCAGGGCAAGGGCAAGCGCGCTGGCGGTTTGAGATCGATGTCGATCAACCCTCTTCGCTCGGTGCCGACCGTGCGCTGAATATCCTTGCGGCGCATCACAAGTATGGCGGCGATCTGATCGTGGTGGACTTTGGCACCGCAACCAAGTTCGAAGCAGTTGACTTTACCGGGGCATACAAGGGAGGATCGATCGCGCCAGGGATCAACCTGTCGCTTGATGCCCTTGTGGGCAAGACTGCCAAGCTCCCGCGCATCGCGATCCGCGCCCCCGCCAGCCGTTCGGTCATCGGCCGCAACACCGAAGACCAGATGCTGATCGGCGTGTTCTGGGGCTATGTCGCCATGATGGAAGGCATGGTCGCCAAGATGAAGGCCGAAATCGGTCGCCCCGCAAAGGTTGTCGCGACTGGCGGGCTTGCCATATTGTTCGACGACGCGACGGAAATCTTCGACCACGTCGATGCCGACCTCACCCTCGATGGCCTCGCCATCCTTGCCCGCCAGGCTGAAACCGCCGAAGCGCGCACAACGTAAGAGACATTGTGAAGAAAGATTTTACCCCCGAAGACGAGTTGTTGTTCCTGGCGCTGGGCGGATCGGGGGAGATTGGCATGAACGTCAATCTCTATGGCGCCCAGGGCAAGTGGATCATGGTCGATCTGGGCATGACCTTTTCGGGCAATGAATACCCCGGGGTAGAGCTGGTGTTTGCCGATCTCGATTTCATCGAGGAGCGGCGCAAGGATCTGCTCGGCATCGTGCTGACCCACGCGCATGAGGATCACATCGGCGCGGTGCCCTATTTCGCGGGCGACCTCGGCGTGCCGCTTTATGCCACGCCCTTCACCGCCGATCTGGTGGCGCGCAAGCTGGAGGAGGCAGGGCTGCTCGGAAAGGTCGAGCTGAACATCATTGAAGAGGACCACGGCCAGATCGATCTCGGCCCGTTCAGCATCACTTACCTGCCGCTGGCGCATTCGATCGCCGAAGGTAACGCGCTGCTGATCGACACGCCGCACGGGCGCATCTTTCACACAGGTGATTGGAAGCTCGACGAGGATCCGATTATCGGCGAACCCACCACCGAGGAAGAACTGCGCGAAATCGGCGCAGAAGGTGTGCTCGCGCTGGTGTGCGATTCGACCAATGTTTTCAATCCCAGCCCCTCAGGGTCCGAAGGTGCAGTGCACCACGCGTTGATGGAAGAGGTGGCACGCCACAAGGGCAAGCGCGTCGTCGTCACCACTTTTGCAAGTAACGTTGCCCGCCTGCAAACCCTGGGTGAGGTCGCACGCGAAACGGGCCGCCAGCTTTGCGTCGCGGGCCGCTCGCTCGATCGGATCATCGAAGTGGCGCAGGACAATGGCTACCTCGCAGATTTCCCGACGCCGGTTGATTTCGACACCGCAATGGGCCTGCCGCGCGGCGAGGTGCTGATTATCGCCACCGGCGGGCAGGGCGAGCCGCGTGCGGCGCTTGGCCGCATGGCCGATATGAACCACCCCATCGAACTTGTTGCGGGCGATGTTGTGCTATTTTCCTCGCGCCAGATCCCGGGCAATGAAATCGCGATTGGCAAGATACAGAACCAGCTCGCCGCGCGCGGCATCCAGATGGTTACCGACCGTCAGGCGCTGATCCATGTATCGGGGCACCCCGGACGGCCGGAATTGGAGGCGCTCTACAGCTGGCTCAAGCCCGAGGTGCTCGTTCCAGTTCACGGCGAGATCCGCCACATGGCGGAACAGGCCCGGGTCGGGAAGGCGAGCGGCATTCCGCATCAGGTGGTGCAAAAGAACGGCGATATCGTGCGCCTTGCTCCGGGCAAGCCGGGCAAGATTGCCGAAGTGCGCGCAGGCCGTCTGGTGCTTGATGGCGATATCATCTCGCCAGCCGATGGCGATGCAATCACGATGCGCCGCCGGATTGCGGGTGAAGGCGTACTGGTTGTGGTGCTGGCGCGCGGCGCCCGTCCTGTGATCGAGGCGATCGGCCTGCCATTGGACGAGGACCTGCCCGAATTCCTTGAAGAGGCTGCCGAAGATGTGCTGAAAGCCATCGGCCGCCTCAAGGGCCGCGATGCCAAGGATGAAGCTGCAATCCGTGAAGCTGCGCGCCTTGCTGCCCGTCGTGCTGCCCAGCGCTGGTCAGGCAAGCGGCCGCAGGTTCGTGTCGTGATGCCGGGAACGGCAGTCTGATGCAGATCACCTCGGTTGCCGCGATCTACTTCCTGTTTTTCGTCATGAGCGGCTTTCTGATGCTGCCCTTCGGCGTCCGGACGGCCGATGAGGCTGGCGTGGAAAAGGTCCCCGGGCAGGCAGAAAGCGCCCCGGTCGATTTCCAGCCCGGCAAGGTGGCCGCTCGGGCATCGGTCATTGCGGCGGTGGCGACGGCGCTGTTTGTGGCCAATTACCACTATGGCTGGATCACCGCCGCCGATATCGACTTTCTGCCCAAACCGCCGCGGGCTTCCGGTTAGGTCCGCAGCCTCTGGATCGCCTGCGCGAGCGCCACATAGAGCTTGCCCATGTCGGAACCCAGCATGGTCACACTCAGAACATGGCCATCGCGTGTCGAAAGGGTTTGTCGTAGCAGCGCTTCGAAATCGTGGATGTAGCGGCTGACATTGGCCTTGAAATCCGCATCCGAGGTATAGAGCGCGGCGATGTCCTTTGCCGTCCCACTGTCGAGCAGCCGCACCGCGCGCCGGGTAAATATGCCGCGGTCGCCCTTCAGATAGGCGTCCCATGCCGTGTCCGACACCTCACCCGACAGCACTCCGCTGATGTCGATCGCGGCTGAGTTCAAGCCATCGGTAATCAGCGCCATGCGCCGCGCGAAATCATTATTGACCTGCTCTTCGGCCAGCTCGCGTGCGCGCGTGACGCGCTGTTCGAGGTTGCCGGTAAGCTCGTTGACCTTGACCAGCTGGTCGCGCAGCTGGATCGCCGCTTCGCGCCCCACACCCGAAGCATGGGCGGCAGATTGTTCAAGCTTGCCGATTGTAGCAGCGGTCTCGTTGCGCAGCGCCCGTTCAAGCGCAGTGACGGCTTCTGTTCCCAGATTGCCCGCCAGCATGAGCATTCGATCACGCGCACCTTCATCAAGGCTCGTAAATGCTTTGCCGATCGCCTCCTCAAGCGTCCCCAGCGCCTCGCGCAGGCCCTCCTGCGTTTCAGCCGCGAGCGTGCCGCTTTCCTTGGCAAGCTGGGCAAAGCCACCGCGCAGGCCCTGCAGGCGGGCGAGTGCATCTTCTGTCTGTTCGGCAAGGCGTGACTGAAGGCCTGCGATGGCTTCTTCCGCACCGTCTATTTCAGTGCGGGTCTTGAGGAGATAATCCGAAAGTTCACTGCCCGCTTCGGTGCTGCGCAGCATAAGCGCGCCAACCTTGTCGGCCCGCGCCTCGACCCCTTCGAGCGTGCTGTTGGCACCATCAATCGCGGTGATCAGATCTTCGCGGCAGATGCGTGTGCCCGATTGCAGGATTTCGAGCAGTCGCACGCTGTTGTCTGTCAGCTGAACGATCTGTGCCTCGGTCGCAGCGAGCGCGGCGCGTTTGTCCGCGAGGCGGGCGGCGATTGTCTCAAGCGCGGTATCAAGGCTGGTGCGGGCCGCATCGCCCGCCGAACCGGCTTCTCCAATCACTTGGGACAGTGCGCCGACCCGTGTGGCCAAATCCTCTCCCTGTGCGATCAGCCGTTCGATATCAGCCAGCTGGGTCTCGCGCCGCTGGGCAAGTGCATCGTCGAGCGCAGCAAGGCGCTGGGCCAAGACTTCACTGGCCTGGGCCTCTCGCGTTTCGAAGGCGGCCTGGCGTTGTTCGATCAGTTCGTCAAAGCTGCGGTTGCGCGCTTCAAGATGTTCATCGAAGGTCATCGCCTCGTCACGCAGCTGCGTGATGCGCTGGCTTGCTGCGGCGCTGGTGCTGCGGTCCAGTTCGTCAACCAGTCGCAGCTTTTCGACCATGGCATCGTGAAGCGCGGCGATGGTTTCGGCAAACCTTGCCTGTGCCGCCTCGCTTGCCTCGCGCAGGCGTGCCGCGATGCTTTCCGCTTCGCCAGCGGCAGTTTCCGCCCGTTCACGCAAGCTCCCGAGTGCCTGCTCCTCGATGGTGCCAACTTGATCGCGATAGGCGTCCGCCTGTTCGCGCAATGCGGCGAAACGTTCGCTCACCACTGCTTCGATACGGACAATCTGGCTTTCGAACCCGGCCAGCGCAGCGCCGACATTTTCCCCGAGCCGCGCGACCTGTGTTTCGCTTTGCGCGCCAGCGGAGCCGATCTGTTCGAACCCGCCAGCCAGTCGCGCCAGCTGATCTTCTGCGGTGCGTCCGGCGCTGCCGATCTGGTTGGCAACATCGCGTGCGGCGTTGGCGATCACGGGCAGATCATCGCGCAGCCGGTTCATATTGCCGAGCGCGGTTTCACTGGTGGTTGCAATGGTTTCCACTTCGGCACCGTTGCTGGCAATCAGCGCCTGCAACTCGGCAGCATTCGCGCTGAGGCGCTCGGCGGCAATCCGGCCCAGCGCCTCAAGATCGCGCGATTGTGCGGCAAGGAATTCACGGGCGAGGCTCAGCTCGCGGTTGACCACTTTGAGACGCGCTTCAAGCGTAGTGCTTTCCCGGCTCATCAGCGCGGCGGCAGCGGCAAAGCGGTGCGCTTCGGCCCGCGATGAACGCATGACGAGCAGCCATACGATCCCAACCAGCGCGACTGGCACCGACCAGGCGACGATCCATTCGGCCCACTGCGCCGGGGCAGGTCCTGCCGTGATGGCGGCAAGGTGCGCCCAGCCGTAGAACCCGGTCCATCCGGACACGATCAGGATTGCCAGCGTCGGCGCGAGCCAGCCGGAGCGGGTGGATGCCGCAGCGGTAAAGCCCTGCGCAGCTTCGTCCTCGTCCAGCCAGGTTTCGGACAGATCGAGCGCGTCTGACGCTGTCTCAACGCCGGTCTCACTGGTCGTTCCCGTCTCGCCTGGGCCGGTCTTGCGCCCAAGGGCGCGCATTTGGTGCCGTGATGTCATTTGCGCTTCATACCACAGCCCGACTCGGGATAAACCCTGCTTTAACCAATCGGCGCTATCCCATTGTCATGGCGT
The DNA here is from genome assembly GCA_018991295.1 of Porphyrobacter sp. GTDB lineage: Bacteria > Pseudomonadota > Alphaproteobacteria > Sphingomonadales > Sphingomonadaceae > Erythrobacter. The sequence goes on from JAGKSZ010000067.1 coordinate 6,655, forward strand.
TCAATCACGGAGCTCTGGATGCAACCCTTGCGGCAGCAGCCGGCGATGATGCCGCCTTGCTGCGCGAGCTGCGCGCTGCCTTCATCGAAAGCGCGGCGCGCCAGCTCGATCTGCTGAAACGCGCCCGCTGCGATGGCAACTGGCACGTGGCCGCAATGCGCCTCAAGGGCCTTGCTGCAAGCTTCAATGCCGAAGACCTGCTTCAGGCGGCTGAGATTGCGCTTCATGCCGCACCCGGTGAACCGATGGCGATCCGCGAGGTGGAGGGGGTGCTCAACCGCTTCAGCCGCTCGCAAGCCCGCGACCCCAACCGCATCTGATCAACGCGCTGACAGGTGCGCAGACGGGGGCAAACCGTGCCGCCTGTCTTGAACCCTTGCGCACAACCGGCCAATCCTTGCTCTCCATCGCCGCGCGGGCAAGGAGGTTCAACCCATGCGCATCGGTCTTATTGCCGCGCTGCGCCGCAGTGATGACGGGGGCTTGCGGGCTGCGCTGCCGCTGGCAGGGCGCAGTGTAATTGCCTGGCAGGCCTCCTTGCTGCAATCGCTCGGCATCCAGCGGGTGCTGTGCCTGACCCAGGACCCCTCGGGCGAAATCCTTGCTCTTCAGCAAATGCTTGAAGGGCAAGGCGTGCAATTTCACGCTCTGAGGGGTTTTGCTGCCATCCCGGCGCTGGTGCGGGCCGAGGATGATCTGGTGATCTTTGCTGATGGACTGGTGCCCGAACCTGCCGTGGTGCGCGCCGTGCTGGGCGATGGAGAGACCCTGCAGCGAGCGGTGGCGATGATCCCGGCAGACCACCCGCTTGCCACTGAACACCCTGAGGATTTCGAGCGCGTCGATGCCGCCCGCCATTGGGCGGGGGTGCTGGCGATGCGCGGCGCTCCGGTACAACACCTTGCCGATTTTGCCGATGATGCTGATGCGATCGGGTTGTTGTTGCGGCTTGCCTTGCAGGCGGGAACGCCCGCACGGGATCTTTCTGCTCGCGAACTGGTTCCGGAAAGCTGGTTGCTGGCGCAAAGCGCATCAGCCGTGGCGGCGCACGAAAGCGCACTGATTGCGCGCGCTGCGCCGCCTGCCGATTGGCGTGCGCCGGGCAGCGCACTTGCCGCAAGTCTGGTGCGCGCGCTGGTACCGCAGGGGCTTGCACAAGGCGCGCTGATTGCGGGAAGCACGGCACTGGTGCTGCTGTTGCTGGGTGTGATGGCGGCTACCTTTGGCTTTGGGGTGGCCGGACTATTGGCGGCAGGGCTGGGGGCCTTTGCGGCGCAGGCATCGATGAACTTTGCGGTGCTTGCAGCCCGCCTGCGCCGTGAGGAGATGCGGTTTCCTGCGGGATTGGCAGGGGCGCGGGACTTGCTGGCGGGGCTCACCATTTGGTTTGTGCTGTCACCCGTGCCAGATTGGCAACCGCTGGCTGCACTGGGGCCGGTGACGATTGCGCTGGCCGTGCTGGTCGCCCGTCGCGGCGCGGGCCTTATCGGCGTATTGTCCGCAGACCGCCCACTTCTGCTTCTTGCCCTGGCCCTTGCCGCTGCCATTGGCTTTTTACCCGAGGCGCTGGCCTGTCTCGCCTTGGGTCTATGTGCAGCTTTGCTGCTGCGTGAGGGCAAGGAATGATCTAACCCGTCCTTAACTATACGGGCCTATGCCCGGGGGCACGATGGGCGAAGAGACGATGGACCTGGCCGCCGACGCAACAGTCGAGGCGATCCTGCGCGGTGGGCTCGCGCGGGAGGGCCGCGCGCTGGCGTCGGTCGTCCCGGTCCTGCGCCACCTGCTCGGCGCGCAGACGCAAGGCCTTGTCAACGAGGCCATTCTGGCGCGGGTGCGGGGCATGATCCTTGACCTTGCCGCCCAGCTTGCAAGGCCCGAGGCCGGACACGATCCGGCGCTGCGCGGTTCCGAGGCTGTCGATGCGCTGGCCGATACGCTGATGGGCGATGAGGCTCTGCTCGGCCATTGCCACGCCCTGGCGGCCGAGGGACTGATGGCCGAGCGGTTGATGCAGCGCCACGCCATCGATCCAGTGCTGAGCCCGCTGCTTCAGGAGTTGATTGCCGCTGAGGACCCCGCCGTCGCCTCGCTGGCCATGGCGACCCTGGCTGCTCAATCGCGTTTCGTGCAAAGCCAGCGGCGCATGGAATTGCCGCTTGGCGAATTGCCGGCAGAGCTGTTTCACGCGCTTGTTGGCCGGGCCTGCGATCAGGCCACGCGCCTGCAGGCCGCTTATGACGAGGGCGCCTCACGGCTCGGGCTGCTGGCGCGGCTTGTCGGGGCGATGCGACGCGGTGCGCTGGCGGCTCTGGGGCTCGACCATGCGGGCGTTGCGCTGTTTGCGACGGCGCTGGCGAACGAAACACGGATGCCGCGCAGTGATGTGGTGCTGGCTTGTCACGAAGGGCAGTCCCTGCACCTTGCCCTGCTGCTGCGCGCCGCCGGACTTGCTCCGGCAGCGGCCGAACGCCAGCTGCTCTTCACCGATCCGGCGGCCCGGTTCCCCGAAGCGTTGGGCTCGCTTTCGCCCAATCAGGCCGCTGCCGTGCTCGCGTCTGAACGTGCGGTGCGATGACCGCCGTGGACCCTACCGAGACCTTGCTTGGCACTTATGGCCTTACCGACGCGCGTGACCGGCTGCTCAGCGCCGATGCGCTGCTGGCCGAATTGCAGGAACGCTGCGGGGGCGATTTGCCCGGGATTCTCGCAGTCCCTGAATTGCTCGCGCTGGTCCGGCAGGCGCGGCGTATGGGCCTAAAGATCGCGCGCAGTTTTTCCGCTTATGATGGCGATGCCGAAGTGTCAGGCTTTGTGCGCATTCACCCGCTGGCAGATGACGAGGGCGGTGGGTGCGAACTGCTCGTTGAAAACTGGCAGCGCAGCCCGCTTACCCCGCCTTCGGCCCGCGAATTTGCCGAGCGCCTCGATGCGATTGACCGGGCTACGGCCGAAGTCATCGCCCGGCTTGACGCCCGCCAACGCTTGCAGGTCTTGAGCGCGCGTGCTCGCGATGCTGCCCAGCTTGAGGGGGCCGCGCCCGGCCATTTGTGGACAGAGCTGGTTGAGCTTACCGATGTTTCGCACCACCAGCCGCTCCACTGGCGGCTGCTTGATGGTGCATCCTGCCGTTTTGCCGGATCGGCACGGGATTGGCGCGTACGGCTCATTCCGCTGGGCCCCGACAGCCAGAACCCGAACGGTTTCGAACTGCTGCTGATCGCAGAGCAGCCTCTGGCAGAGCCGGTTCCCGAGGACGAAGCCGAGGGCTCCCCGGATGCCTCGCCTGCCCGCCTTGTCGGCACCGCGCTGACCCCGGTGTTACGCCAGCCGGTCGCACGGATCATCGCCAATGCCGAGACCATGCGCGCACGCCTCGCCGGGCCCTTGCGCGAAGAATATAGCGAATATGCCGGAACCATCGCCAGCGCAGGCCAGCACCTTGCTGCGATGCTCGATGATCTTGCAGACCTTGAAGTGGTCGAAACCCCCGGCTTCAGCACAGCGCGCGAGCCGGTCGACCTTGTCGATGCCGCGCGGCGTGCAGCAGGCATTCTGGGGGTGCGGGCGCAGAACCGTGAGACGGTGCTGGTGGTGCAAGGTGAAACCGGTGATGCCATTGCCACGGCTGAATTCCGGCGCGTGCTCCAGATCCTCATCAACCTCGTCGGCAACGCTATCGCCTATGCGCCAGTCGCGAGCACGGTGACGATTGCGGCCATGCCTGCGGGCAAGGGGCAGGTGGCGGTGAGCGTTGCCGATCAAGGGCCGGGCGTCTCGCCCGAACAGGCCGACCGCATCTTCGACAAGTTCGAGCGTCTTGGCCGGGACAGTGACGGCGGCAAGGACAAGGGCAGCGGCCTCGGGCTTTACATCTCACGCCGCCTTGCCGAAGCGATGGAAGGCACACTGACCGTCGGACCTGCACCGGGCGGGGGCGCGATGTTCACGCTGGAACTGCCTGAGGCCAAGGCCTGATCAGCGCCGTCTGGTGCGCCATCCGGCAATCAAGATAAGCGCCAGTCCGAGCAGGGCCGCCAATCCGCCCCGCAGGATCCAGCCCCGGTCCCGCAGCATGAAGCTGTCGCTTGGCCAGTTTAGAATGCCGGCGCCTTGCAGAGCCCAGATACAACCGAGGGCGACAAGGAACATCCCTGCCGCCCTCAGCATCATCATGACTTGTCAGTCTCTCAGCGCGCGCTGAGCGGCACGTAATCGCGCTGCGTCGGGCCGGTGTAGAGCTGGCGCGGACGCCCGATCTTCTGGCCGGGGTCGCTGATCATCTCGTTCCACTGCGCCACCCAGCCCACGGTGCGGGCCAGTGCGAAGAGCGCGGTGAACATGGTGGTCGGGAAGCCGATCGCGGACAGGATGATGCCCGAATAGAAATCGACATTCGGGAACAGCTTCTTCTCGATGAAATAGGGATCGCTGAGCGCGATCTCTTCAAGCCGCAGCGCGGTTTCGAACAGCGGATCGGTGACCTTCAGCGCATCGAACACTTCGCGCACGGTCTTCTGCATCACCGTCGCGCGCGGGTCGTAGTTCTTGTACACCCGGTGGCCAAAGCCCATCAGGCGGAACGGATCGTTCTTGTCCTTGGCGCGCTCGATATAGTGCGGAATGCGGTCAGGCGTGCCGATTTCCTTGAGCATGTTGAGCGCCGCTTCATTCGCGCCGCCATGTGCCGGGCCCCACAGGCAGGCGATGCCGGCCGCGATGCAGGCAAACGGGTTCGCGCCCGAAGACCCTGCCAGACGCACGGTCGAGGTCGAGGCGTTCTGTTCGTGATCGGCATGGAGGATGAAGATGCGGTCCATCGCACGTTCCACCGCCGGGATCACCTCATAGGGCTCAGCCGGCACGCCGAAGGTCATGCGCAGGAAATTGCCCGTATAGCTCAGCGAGTTGTCAGGATAGATAAAGGGCTGGCCGACCGAATACTTGTACGCCATCGCCGCAATCGTCGGCATCTTGGCGATCAGGCGGTGCGAGCTGATCTTGCGGTGTTCGGGATCGGAAATGTCGGTGCTGTCATGATAGAACGCCGACAGCGCCCCCACCACGCCGCACATGATCGCCATCGGGTGCGCATCGCGGCGGAAGCCGCGATAGAACGTCATCAGCTGTTCGTGCAGCATGGTGTGACGCGTGATGGTGTAGGTGAAGTCGTCCAGCTCGTCCTTGCTCGGCAGTTCGCCGTTCAGGAGGAGATAGCTCACCTCCATGAAGCTCGAATCCTCGGCCAGCTGGCCAATCGGGTAGCCGCGGTGCAGCAGCACGCCTTCGTCACCGTCAATATAGGTCAGCGCGCTTTCACAAGCGGCGGTTGAGGTGAAGCCGGGGTCGAAGGTGAAGGCACCCGTTTGCGCGTAAAGCTTGCGGATGTCGATCACATCGGGGCCGGTGCTGCCTTCGAGCACCGGGTACTCGTAGGTCTGGCCGCCGATTTCGAGTTTCGCCGTCTTGTCTGCCAAGATCTGTCTCCTGTCCAAAATCCCTGTCTGCCCTGCGCCCCCCAGCGCAGTCTGCCCTAGGCAGCCTGCGCGTCGAGCCGGGCGAGCGCCTCGTCCCGTCCGAGCAGGACCAGAACATCGAAAATACCGGGTGAAGTAGTCGTCCCGGTCAGCGCCGCGCGCATCGGCTGCGCCAACTTGCCCAGACCCAATCCCTGTGCCTCGGCAAGCGCCTTGGTAGTGGCTTCGAGCGCCTCGCTTGTCCAGTCGTTTTCCGCCCGGAGCGCCTCGTGAATCTTGCGTAAAATCGAACGCGCGTCGCCTTCGAGGAGGCTTGCGGCCTTCTCGGTCATTTCGAGTGGGCGTTTGGCAAAGAGAAAGGCGGCGCCCTCAGTCACTTCGATGAGGTTCTTGGCGCGCACCTTGAGAACCGGCATGGCGCGGGTCAACAGGTCCACGTCTGCTCCCTCACCGATCCGGGCGGCGACTAGCGCGGCCAGACGGGCGTCATCCGCCTCGCGCAGGTAATGGCCGTTCAGATGTTCGAGCTTCTTCATGTCGAAGCGCGAGGGGCTCTTGCCCACCCCATCCAAATCGAACAGCTGGGTGGCTTCCTCGCGGGTGATTTCCTCGCGGTCGCCGTGGCCCCAGCCAAGACGCAGCAGATAGTTGAAAAGGGCCTCGGGCAGGATGCCGAATTCGTCGCGATAGGCCTCAACCCCCAGCGCCCCGTGACGCTTGGAGAGCTTTGCGCCGTCGCTGCCGTGGATCAGCGGAATGTGGGCATAGACCGGATCGGGCCACCCGCCTTCAATGGCGTTCATGGCGCGGATAATCGGCAGCTGGCGGAAGGCATTGTTGAGATGGTCGTCGCCGCGGATCACGTGGGTCACGCCCATATCGTGATCGTCCACCACCACCGCGAGCATATAGGTGGGCGTGCCATCGGCGCGCAGGATGATGTAATCGTCGATTTCCTCGTTCTTCACCGTCACCGCGCCCTGAACGCGGTCATGGATCGTCACCTCGCCGTCATTGGGCGTCTTGAGACGGATGACGAAGGGCGCTCCCTCCGGCGCTTCGGCAGGGTCACGATCGCGCCAGCGGCCATCATAACGCAGCGGCTTCTTCTGGGCGCGCTGCTCTTCGCGCATGGCTTCGAGTTCTTCGGGCGTGGCAAAGCACTTGTATGCATGGCCCGCATTCAGGAGCTGCCAGGCCACCTCGGCATGGCGCTCTGCCCGGTCGGACTGGAAGATCGGCGGGGCATCATAATCGAGGCCCATCCAGTCGAGCCCTTCGATGATCGCGTCGATCGCTTCCTGCGTGGAGCGCTTGCGATCGGTATCTTCAATACGCAGCAGCGTGCGCCCGCCATGGTGGCGGGCATACAGCCAGTTGAACAGCGCCGTGCGCGCGCCGCCAATGTGCAGAAATCCGGTGGGCGAGGGGGCGAAACGGGTGACGACCTCGCCCGAGGGCGCTGCGCCGGGGATGCTGCTTTCGCTTGCCATGGGCCTTGCATTCCTGTTCACTTTGAGCGGCTTGTGGTGGGCAGGCCGGTCGGGGGACGAGCCGATGCGCGATGTGCCGATCATTCCGATGGGGGAGGGGCCGGAAGGTGTTGACGCCGCCGGTCCTTTGCGTGCGCGGCCTTGGCAAAGTGTGCGCAGCTTGTCCAGCACCGCCGGAGGCCTGTCGCGCCTTGGGGACGGCATGGAGGCATTCCTTGCCACAGCAGGGTTTGACCGCGCGCCCTGGCTCGCAGTGGTGTTTGCCTGCGGTATCATCACGTGGTTCGTGCTGCCCCTTCCATGGCACTGGATAGCGGCAATGGGCGGAGGGCTGGGGGCGATGCTCGGCGCATGGGCGCTGTGGCCGCCCGGCAGCGCAGCCGACGATGCGCGGGCGAACCTGCGGCTTGCGGTTACGGTCTGCGGACTGGTCTTTGCCTTCGGGGTCGCGACGGTCTGGGCGCGCTCGGCCATTGTCGGCGCTGAGTCCATCGCTCGCCCGGCTGTGATGCTGATCGAGGGGCGGGTTCTCGCCCGCGAGGATCAGCCCGCCGAGGGGCGCCTGCGCCTGACGCTTGCGATGCGCGAGCAAGAAACGGGTGCGGCGCGCAAGGTCAGAGTCAATGTCCCGCTGGAGGCTCTGGGGAATAACGGTGTGCTGCCCGGCCTTGCTGAGGGCGCGGTGGTACGGCTGCGGGCACGGTTGATGCCGCCTGCCCCGCCGATGCTCCCCGGTTCCTACGACTTTGCCCGCGCCGCGTGGTTTCAGGGACTGGCGGCAACCGGCACCATGGTCGGCCGGCTGACCCTCGTGACCCCTGCGCCCGACAGGGCCGGGATCGCCTCGCTCCAGCGCGCCCTCGCAGAGCATGTGAAGGCGCAGGTGCCGGGATCGCCGGGGGCCATCGCCGCGGCCTTTGCCAGCGGGGATCGCGGCGGAATTGCGCCGGGTGATGAGGCGGCGATGCGGGATTCGGGCCTGACCCACCTGCTTTCGATCAGTGGGTTGCACGTGAGCGCGGTGATCGCGGCGGCCTATTTCGTTGCGCTGCGCCTGCTCGCCTTGTGGCCCGCGCTTGCCCTGCGGGTGCGCTTGCCGGTGGTGGCTGCGGGCGTGGGGGCAGTGGTCGGGATCGCTTACACGCTTCTTACCGGCGCTGAAGTGCCGACGGTGCGCAGTTGTGTTGCGGCCCTGCTGGTGCTGGGCGCGCTGGCTCTGGGCCGCGAGGCGCTGTCGCTGCGCATGGTCGCTGTTGCCGCCGGATTTGTTCTGCTGCTTTGGCCCGAAAGCGCCATTGGCCCCAGTTTCCAGATGAGCTTTGCCGCGGTGCTGGCGATCATCGCGCTTGCCAACAGCGCCCCTGTCCAGGCCTTCCTCGCCCCTCGCGAGGAGCCGTGGTGGCAGCGGACGGTGCGGCGGGTGGTGATGCTGTTTGCGACCGGAGTGGTGATCGAACTGGCGCTGATGCCGATCGTGCTGTTCCATTTCCACCGCGCCGGGCTTTACGGAGCATTTGCCAATGTGGTCGCCATTCCGCTGGTGACCTTCATTGCCATGCCGTTGATTGCACTGGGCCTTGTGGCTGATCTGGTGGGAGCGGGCACCCCATTCTGGTGGCTGGCCGAGCGCGCGCTGGCATTGCTTTTGGGCATTGCACACCTCACCGCTTCGCAGGCGGGCGCGGTGCGATTGATGCCGCAGATCAGTGGGTTTGCGGTCGCGCTGTTTGCAGGTGGAGGGCTGTGGCTCGCGCTGTGGCGGGGCCGGGTGCGGCTTGCCGGGCTGGTCCCTGTTGCCGCGGCAAGCTCGCTGGTGGTCCTGACCCCGATCCCCGATGTGCTGGTGTCAGGCGATGGGCAGCAGGTGGGGATCACGATTCCCGGCCCTGATGGAGCGCCGCGGCTTTTGTCCCTGCGCGACAGCCGCTCAGCCTACACCCGCGACAACCTTATGGAGCTGGCTGGGGTTGCTGCTGAGCCGCTCCCGCTCGATCAATGGCCCGGTGCGCGCTGTTCCGATGCCTTCTGCACCCTGACCCTTGAGCGTGGCGGGCGGGCGTGGGTCCTGCTGCTCGGGCGCAACCGCGACAGGGTGGAGGAGCGCGCGCTGGCCTCGGCCTGTGCGAGGGCCGACATTGTGGTGGCCGATCGTTACCTGCCGCGGTCCTGCCGCCCGCGCTGGATCAAGGCCGATCGCCGGCACCTCGAACGTTCAGGCGGACTGGCCATCGACCTTGCCGACCAGCGCATCACCACGGTTGCCGCGCGTCAGGGCCAGCATGGCTGGTGGCGTGAGCCTGAAGAGCGGGTTGGGAAAGCCCCGGCCCATTCGCAAGGCCCCGCCAGCGCCGGGCAAGGCGGGGGCTAGCGGGGGTCGATAGGGGGTCTGCGAGGGGTCTGGACGGGGGCAAACCCCGAGCAGCGGCACCCTGAAAAGGCACCCTCGAAAATCCAACCTTCTGGAAATAATAAAGAAAGCGGGCCGGAAAGGCAGGTAACCCTGCAGTTCTGCGAGAATTTTCTCGCAAACGCCCCTTTCCGGCCCCGCTTGTTTCAGTGGTAGCGGCGCAGCAGCCCTGCAAGCTTGCCCTGCACCTCGACTTCGTCGGGGCGGTAATATTGCGGATCATAGGCCGCATTGGCCGGATCGAGCCGCACCTGACCGCCTTCCTTGCGCAGATATTTGAGCGTCGCTTCCTCGCCCCGCACCAGCGCCACGACGATTTCACCATCGCGGGCCGTGTTGGTGCGCCGCACCAGCGCAAAATCGCCATCGAAGATCCCGGCTTCG
>JAGKSZ010000068.1 GCA_018991295.1 Porphyrobacter sp.
GCCAGCACGAGGTCCGCAAGCTGATTGCCGGACCGACGGTGTTCATCTGCGATGAATGCGTCGAACTCTGCATGGACATCATCCGCGAGGAGAACAAGTCTTCGATGGTCAAGTCCCGCGACGGCGTTCCCACACCGCAGGACATCATCAAGATTCTCGACGAATACGTGATCGGCCAGAAGCAGGCGAAGAAGATCCTGTCGGTGGCCGTGCACAACCACTACAAGCGTCTGTCGCATGCCGCCAAGGGCGGCGACGTTGAACTGGCGAAGTCGAACATCATGCTGGTCGGCCCCACGGGCTGCGGCAAGACGCTGCTGGCGCAAACGCTGGCGCGCACCTTCGATGTGCCCTTCACCATGGCCGATGCCACCACGCTGACCGAAGCGGGCTATGTGGGTGAGGACGTTGAAAACATCATCCTGAAGCTGCTTCAGGCCTCGGACTACAATGTTGAGAAGGCCCAGCACGGGATCGTCTATATCGACGAGATCGACAAGATCACCCGCAAGGCCGAAAACCCCTCGATCACCCGCGATGTTTCGGGCGAAGGCGTGCAGCAGGCGCTGCTGAAGCTGATGGAAGGCACCACCGCGAGCGTTCCGCCGCAGGGCGGGCGCAAGCATCCGCAGCAGGAATTCCTGCAGGTCGATACCACCAACATCCTGTTCATCTGCGGCGGCGCCTTTGCGGGCCTCGACAAGATCATTGCGGATCGACTGCAGAAGCGCAGCATCGGCTTCGGCGCGCACGTCGCCGATCCGGACAAGCGCCGCGTGGGCGAACTGCTCGAAAAGTCCGAGCCTGAGGATCTCCTCAAGTTCGGCCTGATCCCCGAATTCGTCGGCCGCCTGCCGGTGATCGCCACGCTGCACGATCTTGATGTGCCCGCGCTGGTGACGATCCTCAAGGAGCCGAAGAACGCGCTGGTGAAGCAATATCGCAAGCTCTTCGAGCTTGAGGATGTGGAACTCACCTTCACCGACGATGCGCTGCAAGCGATTGCCGAGCGCGCGATCAAGCGCAAGACCGGCGCGCGCGGGCTTCGCTCGATTGTCGAAGGCCTGCTGCTCGACACGATGTTCGACCTGCCCGACATGGAAGGCGTCACCGAAATCGTGATCGATTCCGATGTGGTCGCCGGCAAGAAGGAACCGATCCGCGTCCACGGCGGCGAAGCTCCGAAGAAGGAAGAAGCGGCGTAAGGCCGCAAGTCCCTCCCCGTCCCTCAGGGATGGGGAGGTGGCACCGCGCAGCGGTGACGGAGGGGGTTCTTTAAACCTCTCCGTCTCTAATCCCCCGGCACATCCGTAAAATCGCCTCGGCGACGTCGGTCGGGCCTGCCAGCACCTCGCTCGCAGGGATACGAACCACCGTGATCCCCTGATTGGCCAGCCACGTATCCCGAGCGTCGTCCTGTGCCGGGCGGTCGCTCATGTCATGTGCGATTCCGTCGATTTCGAAGGCGCATTTCACGGCGGCGCAGTAGAAGTCGAGGACATAGCGGCCGACCGGATGCTGGCAGCGGAACTTCACACCGCCCGGCTTGCCGCGCAATTCGCGCCACAGCAGACCCTCGGGGAGCGACGGGGTTTTGCGTTGGGCGCGGGCGAGAGCGTAGTTGTGGCTGCTCTTGCGCAAATACCCCTCCGTCAGCCCTGCGGGCTGCCACCTCCCCATGCCTTCGGGACTGGGAGGGATTTAACAGGTTGGACGAAAGCCTAAAAGTCTCTCCCCGTCCCGGACTTGATCCGGGATGGGGAGGTGGCAGCGGCACAGCCGCTGACGGAGGGGTTTTTCCCCAAAAAGCCAAAACCCCGCCCGGCCCTGGAGGAAGGCCGGACGGGGTCGAGAGAGGCGCCGCCGCTCGGGGTGGGGGATGGGGGAGTGAGCGGCAGCGCCAGCCGGGAAAGGCTTAGGCGGGCAGGAACACGCCGTCGGTCACGTGGACCACGCCGTTCGACGTCATGACGTCAGCCTGCACCACAGTGGTCTTGCCGCCCTTGGCATCGGTGATCACGACCTTGCCGCCTTCCAGCATCGCGGTCAGCGTGCCGCCCTGAAGGGTCTTGATCGTAGCCTTGCCGCCGTTCGCGTTGATCAGCTTGACGAGGTCACCGGCGGTCACCTTGCCAGCGACGGCGTGGTAGGTGAGGATGGTGGTCAGCGTGCCCTTGTTCTCGGGCTTGACGAGGGTTTCGACCGTGCCGGCGGGGAGCTTGGCAAAGCCCGCATCGGTGGGCGCGAACACGGGGAAGGGGCCGGGGCCGCTCAGGGTTTCGACAAGACCCT
>JAGKSZ010000069.1 GCA_018991295.1 Porphyrobacter sp.
GCTCACCGCCACTTCGACGATGTTGGGCGCGGCCTTGGCGTGGCTGCCATGCTGATGCGCGAGCGCGGGCAGGGCGGCAAAGCCGGTGGTCGCGGCGAGTGCGGCTGCGGCCATGGCGGCGAGGGTGGTCTTGGGGGTCATCAGGGGATCTCCGTAAGAAGGTGTCACGTCTGCAAGCCCCTCCTGCTTGCATGAGACGTTACGGAATCCTTGAGCGACCGGATGCAGACAAAATGCTATTGCGGATGAATTGCCGTTTTCCCGCGTCGAAGCGAGGGCGGCCCCAAGGCCCGATCAGACGCGGGTAAAGGCGCCCTTGGCCACCACGGGCCCTGCGTCCTTGCCAGCGGGCTTGCCGCCGATCGGTTCGCGGGTGAGCACGAGGCTTGCCCCGTCACCCAGCTTGGCCGTGACCGCCTGCGGTAGCTCCATGCTGCGCACTTCGCCCGGCGCGACCACCCCCAGCGATTGCAGCGCCGAGCCATCGGCGGGCACCAGCCACAATTCGTGATCGTGGACACCGTCTGTCTTGAGGCCAACCGCGCCAACCACCATGCGCTGGCTATCGGGGATGTAGGTGACATCGAGCCTGAGGCCGGTCTCGCCAATCGGCACTGTCGCCACCATCGGCGCAGCTGCGGCGACCTGAACGGGCGGCGCGACCGGCCTGCTGATGGGAGAGGTGAGGAACAGCGCCAGCGCGACTGCTGCCGCCATCGAGGAAATCGCCGCGACCCACTGCCAGCGGCGCACCTTCGCCTGAAGTTCGATCACATTGGCCGCCGGCGCCGCGGGGTCTTGCGCAGGCACCTGCGGCGCAGCGATACGGGCCGCGATGCCATCCCACACGTGTTCGCCCGGCTCTGCTCCCGGCATGGCATCGGACAGCGGGGCGAACCAATCGTCCCACCATTCCTTGCGCCATGCAAAGGCCGGATCGGTCGCGTACTTGCCGCGCGCTGCCAGCAATTCCTCGCCTTCGAGCAGGCCCAAGGCCCACTCGGCGGCGATCATCGGATCATCGCGCTGCACGTCCGGGCCGGTGTCTTCGGGGCCGCTCATGCCTTCTCGCTCGCTTCAAGACAGGCGCGCAGGCGTTGGAGGCCGCGGCGGATCCAGCTTTTCATCGTGCCCAGTGGCACATCGGCAGCTTCGGCCAGCTGCGCATAGGTCTTGCCTTCAAAGAAGGCGGCGCGGATGTGGCCCTGCGTGCGGGCATCCAATGCGCCCAGACACTTGTGGATCTGCGCAGTCTGTTCGGCATCGACCAGCAGCGCATCGGCCAGCGGGGTTTGATCGGGGAGCGGCGCAGCTTCCTCGACGGGCACGGCCCCGGCGCGGACCTTGCCGGTGCGCAGCCGGTCAATCGCGCGGTTGCGCGCAAACGCCGCCAGCCACGCGATCGGGCTCGCGCGGGACGGGTCATAGCGGTCGGCCCGCTGCCACAAGTTGACATAGACGTCCTGCAAGGCGTCCTCGGCTTCCTTTCTGTCGCCCAAGATACGCAAGGTAATGCCAAACAGCTTCACCCGCGTGGCGCGATAGATTTCTTCGAGCGCTGATTGGTCCCCATCGGCCAGCCGCGCCATCGCGCTTTGCAGCGCCTCGCGTGCTTCATCGCTGGTGGGGCGGGGGCGGGCGGCCATCAGCACACAGCTCCGCATGGCGCATCGCAAGGGGCATCGCCGCTTTCGATCTGGAGCGTGGCGTGATGGACGCCAAAGGCGCATTCAAGGCTGGCGGCGACATCGCGCAGGAAGCTGTCGGAGGCCGGGCGGCCGGGCATGACCAGATGCGCGGTCAGCGCGACTTCGGTGGTGGACATCGGCCAGACATGGAGATCGTGGACGGCAGCAACCCCATCGAAGGAGGCAAGGTGGCGGCGCACCTCGGCCAGATCGATCCCTTCGGGCGCGGCCAGCAGGCCCATCGCCACGCTGTCACGCGCAAGACCCCAGGTGCTCCACGCGATGACGGCGAGGATCGCCAGCGTTACGGCGGCATCGATCCACGCAAGGCCGGTGAGCAGGATTGCAAGGCCCGCAATCACAACGCCCACCGAAACCAGCGCATCGGCCATCATGTGGAGATAGGCGCCGCGAATGTTGATATCCTTCTGACCGCGCACAAACAGCATGGCGGTGAACGCATTGATCGCAATCCCGATCCCGGCCACCGCGGCCATGGCCATGCCTTGCGGCTCAACCGGGTTCATGATGCGATGCACGGTCTCGAACAGGATCGCGCCGATCGCCACCGCCAGCAGCAGCGCATTGGCGAGCGCGGCGAGGATCGTGGAGCTCTTGTAGCCATAGGTAAAGCGCCCTTGCGCCGGGCGCTTGGCGGCAATCGCGGCAATCCACGCCAGCGCCAGCGCCAGCACATCGGACAGATTGTGCCCGGCATCGGCAATCAGCGCCATCGAGCCATAGATCAGCCCGGCTGCCGCCTCGATCAGGACAAAGCCGGTGTTGAGGATGATCCCGATCAGAAAGGCACGGCCGAAATCGGCGGGGGCGTGGTGGTGATGCCCGTGCCCGTGCGCATGACTATGCCCGTGGTGATCATGGTGATCGTGGTTATGGGCGTGCGCGTGGGCCATGCCGGATCAGTTGTAGACGCAAGCATCGAGCCCGTCACGCCTGACGATGCCGATGCGGCGTTCAATGCGGTTGCCGTGGCGCGCGAGCCACCCGCCGGGGTTCTTGACGGAACGCTTCTTGGGGCTGGGCAGGGCGGCAGCCATGCGGCTGGCCTCGTCCCGGCTCAGCCGCGCTGCCGAATGGCCGAAATAACGCTGCGATCCAGCCTCTGCACCGTAGGTTCCGATCCCGGTTTCTGCAACGTTCAGATAGACTTCCATGATTCGCCGCTTGCCCCACACCAGCTCGATCCAGAAGGTGAACCATGCCTCAAGGCCCTTGCGGAAATAGCCGCCGCCCTGCCACAGGAACACGTTCTTGGCGGTCTGCTGGCTGATCGAGGAACCACCGCGAATCTTGCCGCCTTCCATGTTCGCCCGCATCGCCTGTTCGATCGCTTCGGTATCGAAACCCGAATGCTGGCAGAACCGCTGATCTTCCGATGCGATCACCGCGCTCACCAGATTGCGGTCAATATTATCGAGCGATTCCCAGTCCTTGGTGATGCCGTTCCCGTCCAGCACCATGGTTGCAGTGACCGGCACCGGCAGCCACTTGAAGACCACCACCAGCACCAGCGTCAGACCGACGAAACCGGCAAAGCCCTTGGCCAGATAGCGGAGGATGGTGAACGCCATGACCGGCCTCTAGCGCAGGCCTTGGGGTGTGGGAAGCATCCGCGCTTGCCGGGTGGCCTGCAAGAAGGTTAGCTAGCCCCAGCAACATCCGGGGAGACCACTGCCATGCGCCTGTTCCAACGCGCCGCCAGCGCCATCGCGCTTGCCGCTGCTGCCATCCAACCTGCCGCCGCGCAGGACGAGGCCACCAAAAAGGCGATCGAGGCCGAATATGACAGCTACCTTGCCCCGCTGTTTCTCGATTTTCACCAGAACCCCGAACTCGGCTTCCTCGAAAACCGCACCGCGGCCAAGATGGCGGCTGAATTGAAGGCGGCCGGGCTGGAGGTCACCACCGGGGTTGGCGGCACCGGGGTGGTCGGCATCCTGAAGAACGGAAAAGGCCCAACCATCCTGATCCGCGCCGATATGGACGGGCTGCCGGTTGAGGAGAAATCGGGCCTTCCCTATGCCTCGAAGGCGAAACAGGTGGGTGAGGACGGCAAGGAATATCCCACCATGCACGCCTGCGGGCACGATACCCACATCACCGCGATGATCGCCACCGCACGGCGGCTGGTGGCCACCAAGGCCCAGTGGAGCGGCACGCTGATGTTTGTCGTCCAGCCCGCCGAAGAAGGCGTGCGCGGAGCCAAGGCGATGATGGCCGATGGCCTCTATCAGCGGTTCGGCAAGCCCGATTATGCGCTCGCCTTCCATGTCGCGGCGGACCTTGAAACCGGCAAGGTTTCAGCGTCGGAAGGCATCCAGTATTCATCCTCGGATTCGCTCGATATCGTGGTGCCCGGCATCGGCACCCACGGGGCGGCGCCGCATCTGGGGCGTGATCCGGTCTATATCGCCTCGCAGATCGTGACCGCGCTGCAATCCATCGACAGCCGCGAGATTTCGCCCGTAAAGCCGGTGGTGGTGACCGTCGGCAGCTTCCACGCCGGGTCCAAGCACAATATCATCTCGGACGAAGCGCGCCTGCAGGTCACGGTGCGCGCCAATGACGAGGAAACCCGCGAACAGGTGATCGCCGCGGTGGAACGCATCGCGACCGGGATCGGCAAGGCGCATGGCCTGCCCGATAACCTGCCGGTCAAGGTGCTGCGCGGTTCGGGCACGCCGACCACGATCAACGACCCCGCGCTCGCCCGCCGCCTCAACGGGGCGCTGGGCAAGGCGCTGGGCGCAGGCGCGGTGGTGCCGTTTGAACAGCGCAACATGGGGGCGGAAGATTTCACCTATTTCGTCGGTCCGGACACCGGCGTGCCGGGCTATTACTTCGCGGTGGGCGGGACCACGCCGGAACGGCTGGCGGCGGCCAAGGCGGGTGGCCCTGCGATTGCCGGGCACCATTCCCCGCTGTTCCAGATCGCCCCGCGTGAAAGCGTGACGCTGGGCGCACGGGCGATGGTGGCCGCAGTGATGGATCTGGCGGGGAAGAAGAAATAACCGTTCCCGAATTGTTTCACGTGAAACACTGGCGCTGAAAAAAGGGGCGTCGCGAGCCGATCGCGGCGCCCCTTTGTGTTGGAGCAGGCCGGACAACGGCGCGGCGTTTCCGTTGCTCTTGGCCTGCCAATGGCCTGTTGATTTTCAGACAGTTGCGCGCGCAAATCCAAAGACATCGCGGCTATTGCGCCAGCTTGGGACGAACAAGGACGGGCTGGCCATTCCAACCCCTGCAAACCCTTTTGACAGCGGGGTGCGAGCACGGGGCTAAGGCGGGGCTGGCAGGGGTCTGGCGGGGGTCAGCGCCGGGTCTGGCAGGGGGCGAGGCCGGGTTTTGCGCCCTCCAACTTCGGCCATCGAAGCGCGGCTTACATCAAAGCCATCGCCTACAGCAGCGCATGGCCCGGTGCGGCCATGAAAAAGCCCCCCGATCACCTGCGTGACCGGAGGGCCTTGAAGCTTCAGTGCCGTCTGGCGCGTTACGCCATGCCGGGCAGCAGCCTTTCGCCCGCGATCCGCTGCATCGCCTTCTGGAGCTTTTCGAAGGCGCGCACTTCGATCTGGCGGATGCGTTCGCGGCTGACGTCATAGGCCTGCGACAATTCCTCAAGCGTCTGCGGCTTTTCGGTCAGGCGGCGTTCGGTCAGGATGTGGCGTTCACGTTCGTTGAGGCTTTCCATCGCTTCTGACAGCATTTCCATGCGCATCTGCGATTCCTGCGTCTCGGCGACAGTTTCGTCCTGAAGCGGGCGATCATCGGCCAGCCAGTCCTGCCATTCGCCCGAGCCTTCCTCGCCCCCGCGCATCGGCGTGTTGAGCGAGCCGTCGCCGCCCATCATCATGCGCCGGTTCATGTTGATCACTTCCTGCTCGGGCACGCCGAGATCGGTCGCGATCTTGGCCAGATCATCGGGACGCAGATCGGAATCCTCGTAAACATCGAGGTTCTTCTTCATGCGGCGAAGGTTGAAGAACAGCTTCTTCTGTGCCGCGGTGGTGCCCATCTTCACGAGGCTCCACGAACGCAGGATATATTCCTGGATCGAAGCCTTGATCCACCACATCGCGTAGGTCGCGAGGCGGAAGCCGCGATCGGGTTCGAACTTCTTGACGCCCTGCATCAGGCCGACATTGCCTTCGGAAATGAGGTCAGCCACGGGTAGGCCATAGCCGCGGTATCCCATCGCGATCTTCGCGACGAGCCGCAGGTGGCTGGAGACAAGCTGGGCAGCCGCTTCAGGGTCCTCATGCGCCTGATAACGCTTGGCGAGCATATATTCCTGCTCGGCGGTGAGAACCGGGAACTTGCGGATTTCTGCGAGATAGCGGTTGAGCGACTGTTCGCCGCTCAGCGCCGGGACCGTGGAGGTCTTGGACTTGGTCACTGGTTACCTAACCTTTCTAGCGTCGACCGCTTGGCGAAGACCCCTGATGGGCATCCGTCGCGCTTGGGCCACGGGTTACGGATATACGCGAAAATCGGTCACTTGTATGCGCATTTCATCGATCAGAACGGCTCAGTTGGTCGATCAGTTCCGCCATGTCGGCGGGCAGATCGCTCCGAAATTGCACCATTTCGCCCGTAACGGGGTGGACGAAGCCCAGTTCCGCCGCATGGAGCGCCTGCCGGGCAAAGCCGAGTCGCTCCAGGGTTGCGCGCAAGGGTTTGGGGGTGCGGCCATAGGCAGGGTCTCCCAATAGAGGATGGCCGATTGACGCGCAGTGAACGCGCACCTGGTGGGTGCGCCCGGTTTCCAGCCGGCATTCGATCACCGCGGCCTCATCGAGCCGTTCAAGCACCTTGTAATGGGTGATCGCCGATTTCCCGCGAGAGGAATTGTTGGGCAGCACCGTCATTTTCTTTCGGTCTGCGTCGGATCGGCCGATGCGGGCATTGATCGTGCCTTCGGGCGGGGAGGGGATGCCAGCGGTGACCGCGATATAGCGGCGGTGGACGGGGTGCGCGGCAAATTGCACCGCAAGGCCTTCATGCGCGGCGTCGGATTTGGCGACCACCAGCAGCCCGGAGGTGTCCTTGTCGATCCGGTGGACGATGCCGGGCCGCGCCACCCCGTTGATGCCTGAAAGGTTCCCACGGCAATGATGCAGCAGCGCATTGACCAGCGTGCCGGTGATATTGCCCACCGCCGGATGGACGACCATCCCTGCCGCCTTGTCGACCACGATCAGATGCGCGTCCTCGTAAGCGATTGCGAGCGGGATATCCTCCGGCTGTGCCTCGGCGGGCATGGCGGCAGCAAGGATGATGCGGAACGGCGCGCCGCCTGCCACCTTCATCGAGGCCGAGGTGGCGGCCATCGAGGCCGAGGTGGCGGCCCGGCCCGCGATATCGACCCGGCCTTCATCGATAAGGTTCTGAATGCGCGCGCGGCTGAGCCCGGTCGCCTCGGCCAGCGCCTTGTCAAGGCGCGCGCCCGAACCTGCTGTTTCGGGGATGGTGCCGGTGATGATCTGCGGTTCGTTCACTGCGCCCCCCTAACCGTTCGCCCTGAGCTTGTCGAAGGGCCGTCTTTCACTTAGCCGTTTCGCATGGCGTTCTGGGCCTACATGCTGCACTGCCGGGGCGGTGCTTTCTACACGGGTCATACCGATGACCTGGAAAGGCGGATGGGCGAACACCGGTCCGGCTCGGTCACGGGGTTCACCAGCGACAGGCTGCCTGTCGAATTGGTCTGGTCGCAGGATTTTCCCACCCGCTATGAAGCGATTGCTGCCGAACGGCAGATCAAGGGGTGGTCGCGGGCGAAGAAGCTGGCGCTGATCCGGGGCGATTGGGAGGCTGTTTCGCGATACGCCAAGGGGAAGAACGGTCCTTCGACAAGCTCAGGACGAACGGAGTTGGAGGTAAGTGCAAATGTGCTTGCCGCCATGCGCGCCCATGCCGCTGCCGCGC
This sequence comes from Porphyrobacter sp., assembly GCA_018991295.1. GTDB lineage: Bacteria > Pseudomonadota > Alphaproteobacteria > Sphingomonadales > Sphingomonadaceae > Erythrobacter. The sequence goes on from JAGKSZ010000069.1 coordinate 7,635, forward strand.
TTCCGCGTGAGGCGTGCGGGCTGCTGCTGGGCGAGCGCAGGCGCATTACCGAGGCGCGCCCTGTCACCAATGTCCACCCCGCGCCGCACACCCATTTCGAGATTGATCCGCAGGCGCTGATCGATGCCCACCGCGCAGCGCGCAGCGGGGGGCTTGCGGTGATCGGTTATTACCACTCGCACCCCAAGGGCGCTGCAGCCCCTTCGGCCACCGACCGCGCGTGCGCGGCCGGCGATGGCCGGGTGTGGGCGATTATCGCGGGCGACGACATCACGTTCTGGCGGGACGGGGAACGGGGTTTCACCGCACTTCCCTTTGTGTCCCGCGATGGTTAGGACAGCGTCATGATTTCCCGGACCGATCTTGCCGCGATGCTGTGCTCGCGCCTGTGCCATGACCTGCTTTCCCCGGTGGGCGCGCTTGCCAACGGGCTCGAACTGCTCGCCGACGAAAAAGACCCGCAGATGCGCGCGCAGGTGGTGGAACTGCTGGAGCAATCGGCAAAGATCAGCACCGACAAGCTGAAGTTCTTCCGCCTCGCGTTCGGCGCGGCTGGCGGCTTTGGCGAAGCGATCCCGGTGGACGAGGCCAAGGCCGTGGTCGATGCGCTCGCCTCGGATGCCAAGCGCGTGGAAGTGCACTGGGCGATTGCCGAACCCAGCCTGCCCAAGCCTGCGGTCAAGGTCATGCTCAACCTTGCCCAGATCGCGCTCGACAGCCTCGTGCGCGGGGGCACGCTCGATATCGGGGCGGAACGGCGCGACGGGGCGGTGGAGATCGTCGCCCGCGCCCGCGCCGAACGCATCGCTTTCGATGAAACCATCGGCCGCGCGCTGCAGGGCGATCTCGATGAAAGCGAGATCACCAGCCGCACCGCCGCCGCGCACATGATCGCGGTACTGGCCGAGGAAATGGATGGCGGGCTGCAATACAAGCTGGGTGACGGGGCGCTGGTGCTGGGCGCGGTGCTGCCCGAGCCTGAAGGCATGATTGGCTAAGCGGGGGACGCGCATGGAGGGGGAGGACGAACTGGTTCACGAGGAGCGCCTCTCACCCAATTTCGATGAACGCACCTTGGCCGTAAGCATGGTGGTGCTGCACTATACCGAAATGAAGCCGGTCGGCACCGCGCTTGACCGCATGACCGATCCGGCGGCCAAGGTCAGCGCGCATTACTGCATCACCGAGGAAGGCGGGGTGATCCGCCTCGTCCCCGAAGACAAGCGCGCCTGGCACGCGGGCGCCAGCTTCTGGCGCGGCATCCCGGATGTGAATTCGGCCAGCATCGGGATTGAACTGGACCACCCCGGCCATGCGCCCGAAAACGGCGGCTATCGCGGCTTTGCCGAGGCGCAGATCGATGCGCTGATCCCGCTCCTGGCGCGGATCGTGAAACGCTATGATATCCCGCGCGCCAATGTGGTGGGCCATTCCTGCGTTGCGCCGATGCGCAAGGTGGACCCCGGCGAATTGTCCCCGGGGGAGCGCCTTGCCCGCCACAAGCTGTGCCTGCCGCGCCCGCAGTGCCTTGCAGCCGGAAACCCGTTCCACAATGACGGCAGCTTCTTCCTCGCATTGGAACGCTTCGGCTATGACATCACCGATCAGGCCAAGGCGGTGGAGGCCTTCGAGCGGCGCTGGCGGCCCGAACGCATCACCGGCATCCCCGATGGCGAGATCGCCGCGATATTGTGGCAATTGCTGCTAGACCGCGATCAGGGGCGCACGCGGTAATAGATTTCCCGTTCGCCCTGAGCTTGTCGAAGGGCTGTCCTTCTTTTCCGACGTCGGTTCCGAAGAAGTGCGATGCTTCGACAGGCTCAGCATGAACGGGATTTTTGCATTTTCGTCGTTCGGGGCCTATAGGCCCGTGTGTCAGGGGGCCTGAGGCAGCCGCGCGCATATGCGCGAGGAAAGTCCGGGCTCCACGAAACAAGGGTGGCGGGTAACGCCCGCCGGTCCCGCTTTCGGGCGGGGCAAGGGAAAGTGCCACAGAGAGCAAACCGCCGATGGCTGCCCGAAAGGGCGCACAGGCAAGGGTGAAAGGGTGCGGTAAGAGCGCACCGGGGGGCCGGCAACGGCAACCGCATGGCAAACCCCACCCGGAGCAAGGCCGAATAGGGGTCTCGCGCCTTTCGCAAGAAGGGTAGGGGTGTTTCGCCCCGAGAGACCCGGGTTGGCTGCTAGAGCGCGCAGAGCAATCTGCCGCCCAGATGAATGGCTGCCACCTTTGGCCCGTCCCGCAAGGGATACCGCCTGAGGAGACAGAACCCGGCTTATGATGGCCCCCTGATATGTGTCCCCCTCATATGTAAACGCCCGGCAGATTTGATACCGATCAATGCCGGCGCGCGCGGGCGCGTGCTCTTGGCGAGGCTCACCAAACCGGGAGCCGTTGATGACCCACACCACCTTCAAGGATTGGCCCGCGATGGGCGCCAACCTCACCCCCGCGATCCGCGAGCTGCACAAGGCCGCGCCCGGCGTGATGAAGGCATTCCGCGAAATGGGCGGAGCCGCGCATTCAGAAGGCGCGCTTGACCCCAGGACCAAGGAATTGCTGGCGGTCGCGATCTCTGTCGCGGTGCGGTGCGATCCGTGCATCACCTACCATGTCGAAGGCGCCCGCAAACACGGCGCCACCCGCGAGGAACTGGCCGAAACCATCGGCCTTGCGATCTACATGGGCGCAGGCCCCAGCGCGATGTATGCCGCGCAGGCACTGGAGGCTTACGATCAATATGCCGACAAGGCGGGGTGACACGCGCGATGAAGCCAAAGCGGTTTGCGGCCATTTTGACCCACCTGACCACGCTCTAAGGTCGGCCCGCCAGAGGACGGGCCGCAAGGCCAAGCGGCCGCCCGCAGGTGCCCGGAGCGTAGCGGAGGAATAGCACCGAGGATGTGCCCGCGCAGGCGGGCACGCAAATCAGGAACGCCCCACGCTCGTATATTCGAACCCCGCAGCGCGCATGTCTTCAGGCTTGTAGACATTGCGCAGGTCCACCATCACCGGCGCATTGGCCAGTTCCTTGACGCGTTTGAGATCAAGCGCGCGGAAGGCGTCCCATTCGGTCACGATCACCACCACATCAGCGCCAGTGATGGCTTCGTAAGGGTTGGCGCACATGGTGACATCGGGCAGCAGCGGGCGGGCCTGTTCCATGCCTTCAGGGTCATAGGCGGCAACGTCCACCCCTGCATCCATCAGCGTCTGGGCGACGGCAATCGCCGGGCTGTCGCGCATGTCATCGGTGTTGGGCTTGAAGGTCAGGCCAAGCAGCGCCGCCTTCTTGCCGCGCGCCGCCTCGATCCCGCCCAAGGCATCCACGACCTTGCGGCCCATCGCGCGCTTGCGGCTGTCGTTGACCTTGACCACGGCTTCCACGATCCGGGTCGGGCTGTCGTAATCCTCGGCGGTCTTCAAAAGCGCAAGGGTATCCTTGGGGAAGCAGCTGCCGCCATAGCCGGGGCCGGCGTGCAGGAACTTGGAGCCGATGCGGTTGTCCATCCCGATCCCGCGGGAGACGTCCTGCACATTGGCGCCGACCTTTTCACACAGATCGGCCATTTCGTTGATGAAGGTGATCTTGGTCGCAAGGAAGGCGTTGGCGGCGTATTTGATCAGCTCGCTGGTGCGGCGCGATGTGAACAGGATCGGGCTTTCGTTGAGGAACAGCGGGCGATAGACTTCGCGCATCACATCGCGGCCGAAATCGTCCTCGGCGCCGATGACGATGCGATCGGGGCGCTTGAAATCGCCGATCGCCGCGCCTTCGCGCAGGAATTCGGGGTTGGAGACGACCGCGAATTCGTGCGCCGTGCCGGTTTCGCGGATGATGCGTTCCACCTCATCGCCGGTGCCGACGGGCACGGTCGACTTGGTGACGACCACCGCCGGGCCGGACAGCTTCTCGCCCACTTCGCGTGCGACTTCATAGACGAAGGTGAGGTCCGCATGGCCATCGCCCCGGCGGCTGGGGGTGCCAACCGCGATGAAGATGGCATCGGCGCCGGCAATCCCTTCGCCAAGATCGGTGGTGAAGCTGAGGCGGCCCGCCTTCACATTGCTTTCGACCAGCGCATCAAGGCCGGGCTCGTAGATCGGCATGATCCCGGCGTGGAGCCGGTCAATCTTGCCCTGATCCTTGTCGATGCAGACCACATCATGCCCGAAATCGGCAAAACACGCCCCTGAAACGAGCCCGACATAGCCCGAACCCA
>JAGKSZ010000070.1 GCA_018991295.1 Porphyrobacter sp.
CCCGCACCTTCTGGCGCCTGTCGCCCCGGTCGCCTTCGCCCCGGATGTGCTGACCGCAAGTGAGCCTGCCGCTGCGTCCGCCGAACCGGGCGTGGCCCCGGTTGAAGCATCTGCCGCGCTGGCCCTGCCCGCTGCGCCTGTCTCGCCCATGGCGCCCGCGCGCTGCCTTGCCGAGCCCGGCGCGGCCCATGCGCAAGCCGATCACGCGGTTACAACGCCGGATCCGGCCCTGCCGCCTGACCCTGCCGAAGCGCCCAATGAGGATGCGGAACTGCCGGTAGAACACGCCGTGCCGCAGGAGCCCGCAGCTTCCCCCGCCGCCCTCCCAGCTGCTCCCCCCGTCATGCTGGCGGTTGCTCTGGCCGTGCCGCCTGCGGGTGCAGGTTTGCAGGGGCCAGTGCGTGCGGCCAGCGGCTATGCGCCCGGCGCGGCCCGGCCAACCGCGTCCACGCCTGGCGCGGCTGCCGCCCGGCTGCTGCCTGTGCGTGCCGAAGCGTCCACTCATTCCGACATTTCCGCAGGCCCTGATCAGGCCTCGCCGCCAATTGATCCGGACCCCGCAGCGCCGCGCGCCTTGGCACAAGCAGGGCCCGCGCATCGGGCGCAGCCCGGACCGCAACCCGATCCGGGCACAGGCCTTCGCCCAGCCTCGGCAGAGGCCGTGCCCGGGCCGGGCGCTCCTGCTGCCTTCAGCCCTGCCAACACCCTTTCAGGCACCCCTGCCATGCCCGGCGATGCATTGGCGGCAGACAGCCTTGTGATCGGCAACGCCATCAGCCCGCCGCCCTCCGCGCCCTTCACTGAACGCCCCGCCGAAGCGCGCCCGCCCGCCGCCGCACCACGGCCCGAATCCATGATCGCGCAGGTCGGGGACATCCGCGAGGCGCTGCGCGCCGCCCACCCCGCTATGACCCTGCCCCATGCCGAATTCGGCACGATTGCGCTGCGGCTTGAACCAGCCGCGCCCGATCAGTGGCGCGCAGTGCTGGCGAGCCGCGATCCGGGCTTTGTCCCCGCCATGCAGGCCGCGCTGGAAACCCGCGCCATCGCCGCTGCCGCCGAAACCTCTGCCAGCTTCTCGGGCCAGAACGGGGCGCACCAGAATGGGGCAGGCGAACACCGCTACGGGTCAACCCCTAACGGTGGGCAAGGAACGTCTCAACCATACATGGGCCAATCGGGAACCCGAGACGGCGAGGCTGCGCCGGACCACCGCCGCCCTTCCACCGCCGCCGCGCTTGCAGCGCGCGGGCAGGGCGAGGCGGAGGATCCCGCAGCCCGCACCGGGGGTTCGGGCGGGTTGTTCGCCTGACCGGAACCCTGACGCGTCAACATATGGAGCTGACAGGGCATGGCAAAGGGTAAGGACAAGGCCGAGGGCGGCGCCGGAGAAGGCGGCGGCAAATCGGGCAAGGGCGGGATCATCAAGATCGCGCTTGGCGCGGTGCTGCTGCTCGGCACCGGCGCGGGCGGGGCCTATGGCGCCTTTGCGATGGGCCTGTTCGGCGAAACGGGCGAAAAGGAGCCTGACGAGCCCAAATTGGTGCTCAAGCACGAGGAAGACCCCTACGCCCCGGCATCCAAGGACAAGGACAAGGAGGGCGCGGCCCCCGTCTATGGCGAGGGCGGCAGCAAGTATCGCACCGCCTATTACTCCTTCGAGGAGGCCTTCACCGCCAATCTTGCGGATTCGCCGGGGCTGATCCAGGTGGAACTGGCAGTCTCCACCCGCCGCGACGGGCGGGTGCTGCAATGGGTCAAGACCCACGAATTGGCGATCCGTTCAGCGATCATCGGCCAGCTTGCCGCCACCAGCGAGGCGGAGGCCTATAACGTCGAGGGCAAGAAGAAAATCGCCCAGCGCCTGACCAAGGCGGTCAACGAAGTGCTGGAGGAGAAGGAAGGCTTTGGCGGGATCGATGCGGTGCATTTCAAGGGGTTTCTGGTCCAATGAGGATGGGACACGCCTTTACCCCTGCGCGTGCGGCCGCGGTGCATTGCCCCGAGCTGACGACACGCGGGCCGCGCCCTGAAGAAAGCGCGGCGCTGATGGCGGCATGGCGCCGCGATCTGGCGCGGCTTCTGGCCGATGATCTGTCAGGGCTGCTGTCGGGCGACCGGCTGGACGCGAGCGTTTCCGAGCCTGAACATCTGACCGGCGCGGATGCCTTGCGCCGCATCGGGCCGCTTGCCGCCAATGCCCTGATCCGCTGCGGGGCGAGCGGGGAGACTGCGCTCATCAGCTTCGATTTTGCCACCGCCATCGCGCTGACCGACCGCAGCTTTGGCGGGGACGGGCGCATCACCGGAAGCGTGCCAGAGGCGCTGCCGCGTTCTGCCGCGCTGCTGGTGGACGAGGCCGCCAGCGTGATCGCAGGAGCCATCACCACCGCCAGCTATGGCGATATGCCCCCGCCCGCGGGAGCCTCGGCCCGCGCCGAGGTGATCGTGCGCAGCGAAAGCGCGGCGCGGTTGAAACCCTTCGCGCTTGATGCACAGGCGCTGCTTGTCACGATCGACATCACCAACCGGCAGGGTTGCAGCTGGCGTGCCAGCCTTGCGCTGGCGGCCGAACGGATGCCGCGTCTGCTGCCCGGTGGTGGGCGCCGGACCCGATCGCGCAGGGTGCACGGGCCTGCCAACGGCATGGCCGCGCCCTTTGCCGCGATGCCGCTGGCGCTCCACGTGGTGCTCGCTGAATTCGATCTGTCGCTGGCCCGGCTCCAGACCCTCAGCCCCGGCGACACCATCCCGCTCGCCATGGGACGGCAGGTGCCGCTCATGGCGGGCGAGACGCTGGTTGCCCACGGCGCTGTCGGCACGGCCGAGGACCGCATGGCAATCCGCCTGACCCGCATTCCTGTTCCTGCCTCTCCCGAAGGGTTCGCATCATGACCGTCCACCAGCCTGCCGCCTTTCACCGTTTTGGCGATGTTGCCGTGCGCCTGTCGGTCGAACTGGGTCGCACCGAGATGCCCCTGCGCGATGTGTTGATGCTGGGCGAAGGCAGCACGGTCACGCTTGACCGGCTGACCGACGAATTGCTCGATGTCACCGCCAATGGCCGCGTGATTGCGCGCGGCGAGGTGGTGGCGGAAAAGGGCCGCTTTGCCCTCAGGATCGTGTGTCTTGTCGGGGAGGACGGCAAGGATGTGCCCGCGGCAGGTGACGGCCCGGCTGCGCTGCGCGAAGCACCCGCCATGGCGCAGCCTGTTGCGCCGGCTGCGGCTGCGGCCCCAGCCCCGGCCCCAGCTGCGCCTGAACCCGCCGCACCTCCGCCGCCGCCGGTCGATCCGCTGACCTCGATCCTCGACGACCTCGGCTGAACGCGCACGAAGGAGCGGGGCGATGCTTGAATATCTGCTGCGCCTGGCGCTGCTGCTGCCGGTTCTGGCGGGCCTGATCTGGGGCAGCCTGTGGCTCACCCGCTGGCTCCAGACGCGCCTCAACGGGGCCCCGGGCACCGGGGGCACGCGCCAGCTCCAGCTGATCGAAACCAGCCTGATCGCGCCCGGCATGAAGCTGGCCGTGGTGCGCTTTCGTGACCGCGAGATCCTGCTGGGCTGCACCCGGCAGGGCATGGTGCGGCTGGGTGAAGCCCCCGCCACCGTCCTGCCCGCCCAACCTGTTCCCGCCCTTCCGGAGAGCGAATGATGCACCGCTCCCCGCTGGCCCGCATCGCCTTGATGGGCCTTGCCGCGTTAACCATGTTTTTCGCGCTGCCCGGCCTTGCCGAGGCCGCTGCCCCCGCTGCGCCTGTCACCGCGCCCGATCCGGTCGCAGCCGGTGTGGGCACGGCGGTGGAGCGGGCTTTGGGTAATGGGCAGGCGGGTGATGACAGCCCGCTGAGCCTCTCGCTCCAGCTGCTGGTGGTGATGGGCCTGCTCACCATCCTGCCCGCGCTGGTGCTGATGATGACCAGCTTCCTGCGCATTCTGGTGGTGCTGGCGATCCTGCGGCAGGCGCTGGGCCTGCAAGGATCGCCGCCGGGGCAGGTGCTGGCCGGATTGGCGCTGTTCCTCTCGCTGTTCGTCATGGCCCCGACGCTGGATGCGGTGAACGCCGAGGCGATCGCACCCTATGCCAGCGGCGCGCTGTCTGCCGATGCGGCGATCGGCAAGGCGGGCGAGGCCTTCCACGCCTTCATGATCGCGCAAACGCGTGAGGCGAACCTCATCATGTTCACCGACATGGCTGGCCTTGGGCAAGGGGGCGGCACCTTCAAAAACGGCGCGGATGTGCCCTTCTCGATCCTGCTGCCCGCCTTTGTCACCTCCGAGCTCGAAACCGCCTTCCAGATCGGCTTCATGATCTTCCTGCCGTTCCTCGTGATCGATCTGGTGGTGGCAAGCGTGCTGATGAGCCTTGGGATGATGATGCTCAGCCCCACCATCATCTCGCTGCCCTTCAAGCTGCTGTTGTTCGTGCTGGTCGATGGCTGGGCGCTGTTGATGGGCAGCCTTGCCCTGAGCTTTTCGACATGACCGAAGACGCGCAGCTGCTTGCGCTGGCCGATCAGACCTTGTGGGTGACCGCGCTGATTGCCGGACCGGTGCTGATCGCGACGCTGGTGGTGGGGCTGGTGGTCGGGATCATTCAGGCGGCCACATCGGTCAACGAACAGACCCTCAGCTTCATCCCCAAGCTCGCCATCACCGCGCTCGTGTTCGTGGTGCTGGGAGCGGCGATGATGGGGCTGCTGGCCGATTTCACCCGCGAGATCATGGCGCAGGTCGCCAGCCTCAGCCGGTGATGGGGGCGCGATGAACGTCCTTGATTTCGGCCTCGGCAGTCTTGAGGCGCAGCTGTGGCTGGTGCTGTTCCTGTCGGTCCGCTGCGGCGCTGCGCTACTGGCGGTGCCGATGATCGGCGGCACGGCGGTGCCCGTGCAACTGCGCATCCTGCTTTCGCTGGTACTGGGCTATTTCACGGCAAGCTGGGTAACGCTGCCCGCACCGCCGCCTGACATGATGAGCATCGCTGCCGTGCTGGCGGTGCTGCAGGAAGTGGCGGTCGGGCTGATGCTCGGCTTCGTCCTGCAACTCGCCTTCGCCATTCCCCTTATCGCGGCCGAGCAGATTTCCGGCACCATGGGCCTTGCCATCGCCACTTCGATCGACCCGGCGAGCGGCGCGCAGGCCGGCGCGCTGGGCACGTTTTTCGGCCTCGTCATGAGCCTCTTGTTCTTTGCCACGGGCGGGCATCTCTTGTGGTTTGAGCTGCTGATCGAAAGCTATCGCCTGCTGCCGCCCGGACAGTTCGCTTTCGGCGCGTGGCGGGCCGAGGCGGTGGCGGCGTTCTTCGGGCTGGGTCTTGCCGCTGCCGCTGCCATCGCCCTGCCGGTGGTGCTGGTGCTGCTGCTGGTGCAGATCGTCACCGGCCTCGTCGCCCGTTCCGCGCCTTCGCTCAATCTGTTTGCACTCGGCCTGCCGGCAGGCGTGCTGGCGGGAATCGCGGCCATGATCATCGCCCTGCCGATCATGACCGCGCAGCTGCGCGGCCAGATTGCCGCCGCGCTCGAACAGTCCGAGGCCCTGATCCAGCCGCGGGAGGCCCCGTAAATGGCCGAGGAGCCCGCCGGCGAAAAGACCTTCGCCCCAACCCAGAAGCGCCTTTCCGATGCCGCGAAGAACGGCGATGTCCTGCGATCGCGCGAATTTGCCACGCTGGCAGCGACAGGCACCGGGGCTCTTGCCCTGTGGGCCTTTGGCGCGTGGATCAGCGAAGGGCTGGCGGCAACTGCGCGCGCCGGGTTCCAGTTCGATCGCCGCACGCTCGATGGCTTTACCCCGGGCATGGCGATGGGCGATGCGATGCTGGCCGCGCTCCCCCCGGTGCTGGCGCTCGGCGCGATTGTGGCGATCCTCACCACAGCCTCGCAATTGCTGCTGGGTCAGGAGGGGCGCTGGATTGCGGGCAATGCAGGGTTCAAGGCGCGGCGCATCAACCCGCTGTCCGGGATCAAGCGCATTTTCGGCGCGCAGGGGTTGATCGAACTGGGCAAGGGCCTTGCCAAGCTTGCCCTGCTGGGCGGGATTGCATGGCTGTGGGGCAAGGGCCGCTTGCCCGATCTGCTGATGCTGGGCGCATTGTCGCTGGAGGCGCAGGTCGCCCATGCCCTTGATGCGATCATCTCGCTGACAGGCGCGCTGCTGATCGGCCTTACCATCATCGCCGCCATCGATTACCCGCTGCAACGCTTTCAGCAGGACAAGCGGCTGAAGATGACCCTTCAGGAAGTGCGCGACGAGAACAAGCAATCCGAAGGCTCGCCCGAAATGAAAAGCGCCCGGCGCCAGCGCCAGCGCGATCTGGCACGCGGGGGCGTGGCCAAGGCGATGCAGGAAGCGCAGTTCATCATCGTCAACCCGATGCACTTTGCCGTCGCGCTGACCTATGATCCGGCCCGCGCACCTGCCCCGTTGCTGCTGTGCAAGGGCCGGGGCGAAACCGCGCTCGCCATGCGCGAGATTGCCGCCGAACAGGGCCTGCCTGTGCTTGAATATCCGGCCCTGGCCCGTGCGGTCTATTTCACCACCCGCCCGAACCAGATGGTGCGCGAGGAGCTTTATGTCGCGCTCGCCTCGCTGGTCTCTTTCGTGATGGCGCTGAAACGCGGGAACCGCCCACGCCGTCCGGTCGTGGAGGTGCCTGAGGGGCTGCGCTTCGATGGTGACGGGAAGGCGGTCAGGTGACCGTTCACTGTCACCCCGCCCCGGGCTTGACCCTGTGCCATGCTTGCTTGTTTGCGTGCCTGCCTGCGCGGGCAGGTGTGCCGCCTTCGGCGACACAGCTTCGCTTCCCTCGGTGCGTTTCGCGCGGGCGCTCATGGCCCGTCCGATGGCGGGCCGGTTTCATGCTTAAACTCGTGGGCAACCGCCCGTTCTGCCAGCCATGACCACCACCTCCGGCTCCTCGATCATTTCCGCGCTCGGCGCTGGCAGCGGCGTCGACTTTACCAAGCTGGCCGAGGACATCGCGGCCGCCACCTTTGCCGCGCAGCGCGGGCAGCTGACCGCACGCAACACGACGCTGGATGCGCAGATTTCCGCTGCCGCCCAGCTGCGCAGCGCGATCACCGGCCTTGCCAGCGCGCTTGGCGAGCGCATCCGCACCGGCGATCTTGCGCCCAAGGGTGAACTGGGCAACCCGGCGGTCGCGCGGGTGACAGTGCCTGCTGGCGTTGCCCCGCGCGGCAGCTTCAGCCTCGAAGTCACAGGCCTTGCCCAAAGCCAGACGCTGGTCTCGCGCCCGCTGGCCAGCCGCGATGCGCTGGTGGGGGAGGGCACGCTCACCCTGCGCCTTGGCACGGTGGACGGCACAGCGTTCAACCCCGATGCGGCGCGCAGCCCGATCGATATCACCGTGACCGCCACCGATACCCTCGCCACGCTTGCCGGCAAGATCAACAGCGCCAGCGGCGGCGCGGTGAGCGCCTATGTGGCGACCGGCACCAATGGCGCGCAGCTGGTGATGAAGGGACGGGACGGCGCGGCCAGCGGCTTCGTGCTCGAAGCGACCGGCGCGGGCGGCGGCGCGGTGGCGGGCGATCTCGAATATTTCGGCTGGCAGCCCACCAGCACCAATGGCGAACTGCGCCAGACCGCGCGCGATGCCGCCTACAGCCTTGATGGGGTGCCCGCGACCAGCCCCACCAACCGCGTCACCGGCCTGCCGGGCGGCTTTGGCCTTACCCTCACCGCCACCAACACGGGCGCGCCGACCAGCCTGACCTTCGGCACCAGCAGCGATGCGATCGGCAGCGTGATGGGCGACTTCGTTTCCGCGCTCAATGATATCGTTGCGCAGGTCAATCAGCTGGCGGCGCCTGTCGGGGGGCAGCTCGGCAATGATCCCGGCGCGCGCGAATTGCGCCGCGATCTGGCGGGGCTGGCGGGCCGGGTGGTGATGCCCAATGCAGGTCCGGGCGAGCCGCGCACGCTGGGCGATCTGGGCCTGTCGATCACCCGCGAAGGCAGCTTCAGGCTTGATACTGCGCGGCTCAACCGGGCGCTGGAGACCGCCCCCGATGCTGTTGCGGGGATGTTCACGACCGGGGTCAATGGCGTGTTCGCCACCTTCGATCGTTTCGCCCGCGAAAACAGCCTCACCACCGATCCGTCATCGCTGGGCGGATCGCTGCGGCGCTATGAATTGCAGAAGGAGGCAGGCAGTGGCCGCCTTGCCAGGATTGCCGAGCAGCAAGAGGCCCTGCGCGAGCGGCTGACCCGCGATTTCACCGCATCCGAACGGCGCGTTTCGGCGTCGCAATCGACCCTGACCTTCCTGCGTCAGCAGGTCGATATCTGGTCGAGCAGCGATCGGTAAGGGGAGCGCGTGATGCAGATGCTTCAGCACAACCCTGCCGCAGCCTATCGTCGTGTGGCGCTGGAGGCGCGGATCGAGGCTTCGGGAGCGGCGGACCTCACTCGCATCTGTCTGGAGGAGGCCAGAGGCGCGCTAGGTCAGGCGCTGATCGCGCTTGACCGGGCGCAGACCCCCCCTCGCGAGCCTCTCGCCCGGGCGCAGACCATCATGTTGTGGCTGGCAAGGTCGGTTGCCCCGGCCCACCCGCTGGGGGCGAGCCTCAAGGCCTTCTATGGCGGGCTGGCGGGGCAGATCGGGGCGCAAATCCTACAGGCGGATCATCGCAGGCTTGCCGAAATCCACAGGGATATCAGCGATGTGCTGGAGGCGGCGGGGTAGGCGCTGGCAATGTTTCACGTGAAACATTCGCGCAGGGTCCTCAAACCCCGATAAATTCGGCAATGATCCGCGCCGCATCCGCCGGGTCCTGGAACGGGTGGAAATGGGTCATGTCCGGCCGGTAGAGATCGGTGCCCTGCGGCAGGGTACTTGCCAGCTGCGGCCAGGTTGGCGAGCTCTTGAAATCGTTCAGGGATATGTGCTGCGCGCGCACTACCAGCACCGGAAGCTCAACTTGCCGCGCTGCTTCCAGAATGCCCGGATTGCTACGGCTTGAGGCATAGACGCTGGCCTCGACTTCCGGGGCGCAGGCCAGTTCCAGACCCTCTCCCGATGCGGCAGGCACAAGGCCGTAGCGGCAGTAATCCTCGAACACGCGGGGGGCGAACAGATCATAGGGATCACGCGCGGCAAAGCGTTCGATCATCGCTTCGGCGCTGGGAAAATCGCGCTTGCGGCGGATCGCGGGGTGGGGGTTTTCGGGGGTGAACTGGGTTTCGGTGGCGGCGTAGTATTCCGGCGCGAGGATCACCGGATCGAACAGCACCAGCCGCGAGAAGGCTCCGGGGTTGTCAGCAGCGGTCTGGAGCAGGGTGTGTGCGCCCATCGAATGACCGATGCCAACCGCGCCTGCGATCCCGGCCTGCGCCATAAAGCCTGCGACATCGCTGGCGAGAATCCGCCAGTCGCTGATCGGTCCGGCGCGTGACAGGCCGTGGCCGCGCAGGTCGATGGCGTAGACCGGGTGGGCGGGAAACCGCTCCGCGATTGCATCCCAGACGCGCCCGTGAAAGCCGGTTGCATGGGCAAAAACCAGCGGCACTGCGTCCCCGTCGCAAGCCCATTCGTGCACGGCAAGCGCGATGCCGTTGATGGGGTAGAGGCGGGGCTGGGGGGCGGGCCGGGCGGGGGGGATGCCCCCCCCCCCACCCCCACCCTCCCCCCCAAGCAAACAGACGCCCTTTTGAGGGGGGTTTTGGCGGGGGGCGGGTCGCCCCCCCCGCGGTCCCCCCCCCC
>JAGKSZ010000071.1 GCA_018991295.1 Porphyrobacter sp.
AGGGCCTGCTCGATGCCTGCCACGCTGCGGGCGTTCCGGCGGGGCCGATCAACCGCCTCGACGAGGTCTTCGCCGATCCGCAGGTGATCGCGCGCGGGATGCGGGTGGAGCTCGGCGGGATGCCCGGCGGGCGCAGCCCCTTCACCTTCTCCGATGCCGAGCTGGCGCGGGACCGCCCGTCGCCGATGCTGGGCGAGGACGACAGCGCCTGAAAGCCATCAGGCCCCCCGCCGCGAGGCGGGAGGCCTGACCTATTTCTGCTCGGAGACCGCGATCAGCCGAGCGCAGCCTTGAGATCGTCGACGAGGTCGAGGCGCTCCCACGGGAAAAGATCGCCCTCGGGCTTGCGGCCGAAGTGGCCATAGGCGGCGGTCGGCTGGTAGATCGGCTTGTTGAGGCCGAGATGGGTGCGGATCGCGCGCGGAGTCAGGCCGCCCAGCTTGGCGATGCCGAGGATCGCCTGTTCGATCTTGTCGTCGCCCACCGTGCCGGTCTCGTGGGGATCGACATAGAGCGAGAACGGCCCCGACCCGCCGATGGCATAGGCGATCTGGATGGTGCAGCGCGTGGCGAGACCCGCCGCGACCACGTTCTTGGCGAGGTAGCGGGTGATGTAGGCCGCCGAGCGGTCGACCTTGGTCGGGTCCTTGCCGCTGAAGGCGCCACCGCCATGCGGGGCCGCGCCGCCATAGGTATCGACGATGATCTTGCGCCCCGTGAGGCCCGCGTCGCCATCCGGCCCGCCGATCTCGAAAGCGCCCGTGGGGTTGATGTAATACTTCGTGCCGCGCAGCAGCACCGGCGGGATCACGTCGGCGACGACCTTCTTCACATAGGCCTCGAGTTCGGCATATTTCGCCGGATCGGCATGCTCGCCCGTCAGGCAGTAGCCCTGCTTGTGCTGGGTCGAGACGACGATGGCGGTCGCCGCGACCGGCAGCGAGCCTTCGTAGCGCAGCGTCACCTGGCTCTTGGCATCGGGCTCGAGGAAAGGGGCCTTGCCCGAGTGACGGTCGGCGGCCATCCGCTCGAGGATCTTGTGGCTGTAATAGAGCGTCGCCGGCATGAGGTCGGGCGTCTCGTCGGTGGCGTAGCCGAACATGATGCCCTGGTCACCGGCGCCTTCATCCTTGTTGTCGCCGGCATCAACCCCTTGCGCGATCTCGGCAGACTGGCCGTGGAGGCGGTTGATGAACTCGAACTTCTCCCAGTGGAAGCCGTCCTGCTCGTAGCCGATGCGCTTGACCGTGTTGCGCACGGTCTGTTCGATCTCTTCCTTGGCGCCGGGTGCCCACTCGCCGTTCTCGTAGACGCCCTTGCAGCGGATCTCGCCCGCCAGCACCACGAGCTGCGTGGTGGTGAGCGTTTCGCAAGCGATACGCGCCTCGGGGTCCTTGGAGAGGAACAGATCGACGATCGCGTCGGAAATCTGGTCGGAGACCTTGTCGGGATGGCCTTCGGAAACGCTTTCCGAGGTGAAAAGATAATCGTTGCGCATGGTGTCCCCCGAGGGCTGGAATGGGCGGTTGGGAGCGGGAAAGGGCACCTTATAGAGATATAAGGAAACCTTTATGTCCTGCTTTCTTGCAGACCGCCCTAGCCGCGCGCGCGGGCAAGCGCAAGCACTCTCGGCAGCACGAGGCCGAGGATCAGGAACAGCCCCGCCCATGCCAGCGTCAGCGCGTGGCCCCACTGGCTGAACAGGGTGGGCGGGGCGGCAGCGGGGACAAGGCCTTCGAGCTTGTCAGCCTTGCCGGGGCCGATGGCGCCGCGCACCACGCCGTTCGCATCAATCACCGCGCTGATCCCGGTGGTGGTGGAGCGCAGCACCGGCAGGCCTTCCTCAATCGCCCGCATCCGCGCCTGTGCAAGGTGCTGCGGCGGGCCCCACCAGCCGAACCAGCCATCATTGCTGGGATTGAAGATGTAATCGGGGCGATTCGCCCGGTCCGCGACATGGCCGGAGAAGACGATCTCGTAACACACCATCACCCCCGCCTTGCCGTGCTTGCCGAGGTCCAAAGTGCGCGGGCCGGGGCCGGGGAGGTAATCGATGCTGCCTGCCACCAGCCGCGACAGACCGAGCGGCTCCAGCAGGCCCCGCATCGGCAGATATTCGCCATAGGGCACAAGGTGCGCCTTGTCGTAACCGCCAACGATGGTGCCCGCGCCGTTCAGCGCCATCACCGAATTGCGCGCGCTCATGGCGACGGGAAGGCCATCGGGCCGCTTGCCGATATTGAGGTTGACCACCCCGGTCAGCAGGGTCGACTGCGGGCCGATCACCGTGCCGATGCGCTGGCGGGCGAGCCTGGGATTGCCCCCTGCGGTCATCTGGAGATAGTACCGTTCGGGATAGCCGTCCTCCAGATAGTCCGGCACTGCGCTTTCGGGCCACAGCACAAGGCGCGATTGATCGCGGCCCGGTTGGGTGAGGCGGGCAATTCGGGCGAACTGCTCCTCGAACTTGGCGCCATCGTTGATTTCGGACTGCGGGATAAGGGGCTGGACGAGGGTGTAGCGGACGCCATCGCTCTGCGGTTCGGGCCTCAAGGCCTGCTCCTGCATGAAGATTGTGACAGGCAGAGCCAAAAGCGCGGCATTCACTCGACGATGGTCGAGAAGCGCGGCAAGCAGAGATACGGCAATCAACAGGGCCAAGCCGGACAGCGCATAGGTGCCCATCCACGGCAGCGCCTGCGCAATCCCCGGCGCGCCCCATGTCCCCAGCAGCATCAGCCCCACAGGCGGCCACGGATAGCCGGTGAACACCCAGCCGCGCAGCCATTCAGTGATGATCCACGCCCCCGCCAGCACCAGCCCGAAGGCCCAGAGCGGACGCTTCCTCGCCAGCAGGTGCGCCGCCAGTGCGGCAAGGGCGGGATACCACGCGAGGTAGATGCACAGCAGCGGGACCGCGACCCACCCGAGAAACTCGGGCATCTGCGCCTGATGGGTGAAGGCGGTAGCGATCCAGTTGTTGGCGAGCGTCAGATGCGCCCAGCCGAACAGCCAGCCGCGCCCCAGCGCCTGCTTCCAGTTATCGGCGGCATGGATCAGCCACACGAACCCCGCCAGCGCGGCAAGGCCCAGCGGCCACAGGTGGAGCGGGGGATAGGCGCAGGCCCCGATCAGGCCCAGCGCGATGGCGACCAGACCGGCGCGACGCTGCGCCAGCGCAGGGACCGCCGCCAGCCGCTCCATCATGGCTTACTCGACGGTTTCGAGCGTGCCGCTCTCGCCTGCATCGTCACCGCGGATCGAGGGCGGGAGAATCGACGAATCGATCCCGGCCGGAGCGCTATCATCGGCAGCCTTGCGCGGCTTGCGCCCACGCGCGGGCTTATCGGCGCTGCGTTCGGGGCGCTCAGCACGCTCCGTGCGTTCCGGACGCTCGCCACGCGGTTCGCTGCGTTCGGCGCGCTTTTCGCTGCGATCCGGGCGGTCCTGACGCTCACCACGATTCCCGTCGCGCTCCTTGCGCGGCTGGCGGCGCGGGCCACGTTCACGGCCTTCACCGCGCGCCTCGCCGCGATCATCCTGACGATCTTCGGTAAGGAAGCTTTCGCCTTCCTGTCCCGGCTCGCCTTCCGAGACATCGGTGTTGCCGACATTCTCGGGCTGTTCGTAGACCGAGCGCGGCGCTGTGTCGCTGCGACGGCCGAAATCGAAATCGTCCTCGAAATCCTCTGCGGAATCGCGCTCGTCATTGCGGCGGTTGCCGCCGCCCCCCGCACCATTGCCGCTGCCGCGCTGTTCGTCCTGACGGGCCTTGTTGTCGGCAATCACGCGGAAATAGTGGTCCGCGAACTGGAGGTAGTACTCCATCTGCACGCGGTCACCATTGTGCTGGGCGTCCTGCGCGAGCTTCTTGTACTTGTCGAGCATCTGCGGGGCATTGCCGCGCGCCCGGCTGTCGATGCGGTTCAGCTGGGCGCCGTTGCCGCCCTGATTGCGGTTGCCGCGACCGCGACGCCGGTTATTGCGATTGTTATTCAAGGAAAACGTTCCTTATCAGCGACCTGGCGCGGCAAAAATGATCATTCGCGCGGTCAACAGACCCCTTGCCCTTGCGTCATGTCTGGCCGTGCCAGAACCATGCCGCGTGCTCCGCGCTGCGAGCGGCCGGGGGCTTGCCCTGACGGCCGTATCAGCTGAGTTTAGGAGCTTGGCCCAGCGGTTTGCGCCCTTCGCAATCCGTCTGGCCTGTTGGTGACGTAGCGATGCCAAAGGCGTTTGCCAAGCCCTGCCGCGCTTTTCTGTCACGTCAGCAGCAAGGCCCGGGCGCGGCCTGCAAGATCGCGGCGCAGTTCGGTGGCGAAGCCTTCCGCATGGGCAAGGGCGCTTACAGAAGCGGCTTGATTCGCCCCGATTTCCAGCACTGCCAGCGCGCCTGTGTTCATCAAGCCGCGCAGCTGGGGGATGAGGATGCGGTAATCGTCGAGCCCCTCGGGGCCGGCAAACAGGGCCGAGGCAGGCTCGAATTCGGCCACCTGCCGATCAAGCACGGCATCGCTTTCCACATAGGGCGGGTTGCACAGGATGAGGTCGAAGCTGCCCAGATCATCGGCCCAGCCTGCCGCATGCCAGTCCCCCTCGCGGAACGCCGCCTGCGGGCGAAGTCCGAGCGCTTCGATATTGCGCTGAGCCGCCACCAGCGCCGCTGCCGAGCGGTCCAGCCCCACCCCGTGTGCCTCACGCAGATTGGCCAGCACCGCCAGCAGCAGCGCGCCCGATCCTGTCCCCAGATCCAGCACGCGCCGCGCATGAGGCCGCAGGGCCAGCGCCGCCTCGACCAGCGTCTCGCTGTCAGCCCGCGGGATCAGGGTGGCAGGCGTGACGAACAGCGGCAGGCCGAAAAACTCCTGCCGCCCGATGATATAGGCGACCGGTTCATGCCCGGCGCGGCGCTCCACCAGTGAGGCGAAATCCGGCGGGGCAGGGTCGCGCATGCGCCGCAGCAGCAGTTCGGAGCGCGAGATGCCGAACAGGTGCGCCATCAGCAGTTCGGCATCCAGCCGCGCAGTATCGCTGATGGGCGCGAGGGCCTCAGCGGCGGCGCGGATGGCTTCACCGACGGTCATACCAAACTCCGTTCGTGCTGAGCTTGTCGAAGCACTGCACTTCTTCCTTTCACCCAGCCTGAAGAAAGTGCAGCCCTTCGACAAGCTCAGGGCAAACGGACGAGGGGGACTATTCGCTGAGCGCCGCCAGCCGCTTGCCCTCGTCCTCGGCGATCAGGGCATCGACCAGTTCGGCAAGGCCCGGCCCGGCGAGGACTTCCTCCAGCTTGTGCAGCGTCAGCCCGATGCGGTGATCGGTCACCCGGCCTTGGGGGAAATTGTAGGTGCGGATGCGTTCCGAACGATCCCCGCTGCCGACCATCGCCTTCCTCGCCTCGGCCTCGGCGCCTTGGGTGGCCTCGCGCTGGGCGTCATAAAGCCGCGTGCGCAGCACCTGCATCGCCTTTTCGCGGTTCTTGTGCTGGCTGCGCCCGTCCTGACAGGTCACCACGGTGCCGGTCGGCAAGTGAGTGATCCGCACCGCCGAATCGGTGGTGTTGACGTGCTGCCCGCCTGCGCCGGATGCCCGATACACGTCGATCTTGAGGTCCTTGTCCTCGATCTGCACGTCCACTTCATCAGGCTCCGCCAGCACCGCGACGGTCGCCGCCGAGGTGTGGATGCGCCCGCCGCTCTCGGTGACGGGGACGCGCTGGACACGGTGGACGCCGCTTTCGAACTTCAGCTTGGCGAACACGCCGGTGCCCGTGACGTTGGCGATCACTTCCTTGAACCCGCCGATGTCCGAGGCATTGACGCTGACCGCCTCGACGCGCCAGCCCTGTTCGGCGGCATAGCGTTCATACATCCGGTAAAGATCGGCGGCGAACAGCGCGGCTTCATCGCCCCCGGTGCCGGCGCGGATTTCGAGCATCGCGGGCTTGGCGTCGGCGCTGTCACGCGGCAGCAGCGCGATGGCCAAGCGGCGTTCAAGATCGGGGAGGGTGGCCTTGATCTGCGCCAGCTCTTCCTCGGCCATGGCCTTCATTTCGGGATCGGCGAGCATTTCTTGCAGCCCGTCCATTTCCTCACGCGCGGCTTTCACCTCGGCGGCGATCTTGGCGACGGGTTCGAGTTCGGCGTAATCGCGGGAGGCGCGGACAAAGGCCTCGCCCTCCAGCGTGCCGGAAGCCATGCGCGCCTCCAGCTCCGCAAAGCGGTGCGCGATCTGGTCAAGGCGTTCGGGGGGGATTTGCATGGCTTGCTGATACTCGTCTTCCCGGGCTTGACCCGGGATCCCGCTACTTAATGCCCCGGTGCGAGAAGAAAAGCGGGGCCCCGGGTCAAGCCCGGGGAGGCGCTAACGGCTAGTTTCGAGCTCGAACTTCGTCAGCAGAATTCCCAAGGCCTCGTCCTCTGATCTGATCCTGTGGACTAGCTCACCATCGACAAATTGGTAGCCGAGGATTGCCTTTGCGCCGGATTTGACAGCTTTGTCGAAGCGCTTTCTCGGACTGCCTGAGAGAAACGCATCGCAGGTCAGCCCTTTGGCACGAAGACCCATTTGCGCTGCGATAGCGACGAGCAGGCTGGCATCATCTTCCGCAACGATGGCGACGTCCGCGCGAGCCTCCTCCCGCGCCCCCACCAGCATCGCCAGCCGCTCGATCCCAGCAGCCCAGCCGACCGCAGGCGTGGGCGCGCCGCCCAGCGATTCCATCAGCCCGTCATAGCGCCCGCCGCCGAGCACCGTGCTCTGGCTCCCCAAAGCCGCAGCCGAGGCGCTGCCCTCGTCGGGGATGAATTCAAACGCCGTGTGGCGGTAGTAATCAAGGCCCCGAACAAGGCTTTCCGCCCGCACCCACTTCACGCCCGCTGCATCGAGCCCGCTGGTGACGGCGGCGAAGAAGGCGCTCGCCTCCTCCGACAAAAACGCATCGATCTTCGGTGCATCGGCCAGGAACGGCTTGTCCCTCGGGTCCTTGCTGTCGAGGATCCGCAGCGGGTTCTTCTCCAGCCGCTCCTGCGATTCTTCCGAAAGCTGATCCTTCACCGCCCGGAAGTATTCGATCAGCGCCGCCCGCCACGCATCACGGCTGGCCGCATCGCCCAGCGTGTTGAGGTGCAGGGTCACATCGTGGATGCCAAGCTCGCGCAGCAGCTGGTCAGCCATCGCCAACAGCTCGACATCGGCCTGCGGCTCGCCCGCGCCGATCACTTCGGCGTCGATCTGGTGGAACTGGCGATAACGGCCCTTTTGCGGGCGCTCGTAACGGAACAGCGGGCCGTGGGTCGCCACCTTCAAAGGCGCATATTGCTGCCAGCCGTTGGTGAGGAAGGCGCGTGCGATCCCGGCGGTGAATTCGGGGCGCAGGGTCAGCGATTCGCCGCCGCGATCATCGAAGGAATACATCTCCTTCGACACCACATCGGTCGTCTCGCCCAAGGAGCGGGCGAAGACTTCGGTCTTTTCGAACACCGGCATTTCGACCCGGCGGAAGCGGTACAGCCGCCGCACGCGTTCAAACGTCTCGACCACGAAGGCGAAAGCCTCGGCTTGCGGGCCGAAGATGTCCTGGGTGCCGCGGATCGCCTGGGGTGTCTTCTTGCTCATAGGGCGCGCAGTTAAGGCCACACAGCCCCTTTCGCAATCCTGCGCCACGCTTTAAGGGGGCGCGTCGCCATTCAACCTCTCCGCCGCAAGCGAAGACGCGCGGCTCCAAGCAGAAGAGAAAATCCATGCGCATCGACAAGATCCCCACCGGGGTAAATCCGCCCGACGATCTCAACGTCATCATCGAAGTGCCGACCGGCGGCGAGCCGGTGAAGTACGAATTCGACAAGGAATCGGGCGCGCTGTTCGTTGACCGCATCCTGCACACCCCGATGCGCTATCCGGCCAATTACGGCTTTGTGCCGCACACGCTTTCACCCGATGGCGATCCGCTCGATGCGCTGGTGATTTCGCGCTCGCCGTTCATCCCAGGCTGCGTGGTGCGTGCGCGCCCGATTGGCGTGCTGAACCTTGAGGACGAACAGGGCGGCGATGAAAAGCTGGTCTGCGTGCCGGTGAACGAGACCTTCCCCTATTACGCGGATGTGATCGAGACGAGCGATCTGCCCGACATCATCTGCCAGCAGATCGAGCACTTCTTCACCCACTACAAGGATCTCGAAACCGAGAAGTGGGTGCGCGTGGGCAAGTGGGGTGACGCTGCCGAAGCCCGCAAGGTGACGATCGAGGCGATCGAGCGTTACAAGCAGCCCAAGTAAGACCTTTCGCCCTGCCCCGGACCTGATCCGGGGCGGGGTGATCCTTTGTTCAGAACAGGCTCAGCGCGGTCTTGAAGATCAAGGTCAGGCCAAAGGGCAGGCCGATCGCCAGCGCCCACAGCGCCATCGCATCGCGGCGGAAGGCGGGGGCGAAGTCCGGATCGATCGCATCGGCATCGGAAAGCCCCGCCCAGCGTTTCTCGAACCAGCGGCACACCGGGATAATCCCCGCGACCAGCACGATCAGCGCCAGATAGGGCAGCATGGTCGAAGTGCCCTCGGCCAGCGCCTTGACCGTGACGAAAATCTGGAGGCCGGTGTAGGCGAGCAGGCCATATGCGACATGATCGCTCATCGCCTTGCGCCAGTCACGCGGGGCCCTTTGCGCAAGGGTCTGTGCTTTGCTGGCCTTGTCCGGATTGATCATGCGTGCCGCTCCCCGACGGTCGTTTATGGCTGGGGTGAGTATCGCAAAGCTGTAGCACAGTTGCAATAAGCCGTGCGCCGACGCCATAATGTTGCGCGGCGCGCAAGGATGGCGATGCAACCTGCTCTATTCGCGACGCTCTTTTCCGCCCGCTGCTGGCTGGTGTCCGAAAATCGCAGGGATAAGCAAAAATCCTGCCAAACGCGTCTGGCCACTTTCCTGCCGCTGTCAGGGTGCTAAAGACCCGATGCTATGAGCACGACCACCCACCCGGATGAGGCCGGCACGGCCGCCGCGATCCAGCCCACAGGCAGCGGGCTTGAGGTGATCTCGATCGCCAAAAGCTATGACAAGCGCGCGGTGCTGACCGATATTTCGCTCAGCGTGGCCAAGGGCGAGGTGCTCGGCCTGCTGGGCCCCAATGGGGCGGGCAAGACCACCTGCTTCTATTCGATCATGGGGCTGGTGAAGCCGGATGCCGGCCGCATCCTGATGGACGGCAAGGATGTCACCAAGCTGCCGATGTATCGCCGCGCGATCCTCGGCCTCGGCTACCTGCCGCAGGAAACCAGCATCTTCCGCGGCATGACGGTGGAGCAGAACATCAACTGCGTGCTCGAACTGGTCGAGCCCGATCCCGCCACCCGCGCCGCCGAGCTGGAGCGGCTGCTCGGCGAATTCGGCCTCACCCGGCTGCGCGAATCGCCCGCCATGGCGCTGTCGGGCGGGGAGCGGCGCCGCTGCGAGATCGCGCGCGCGCTCGCGGCCAAGCCCTCGATCATGCTGCTCGACGAGCCCTTCGCAGGCATCGACCCGCTCTCGATCAGCGACATCCGCGATCTGGTGAAGGACCTCAAGCAGCGCGGCATCGGGGTGCTGATCACCGATCACAACGTGCGCGAAACGCTCGACATCGTGGACCGCGCCTGCATCATCTATGGCGGGCAGGTGCTGTTTGCCGGGTCCCCGCAGGAACTGGTCGCCGATGAAAACGTCAGGCGGCTCTATCTTGGCGAGAGCTTCACGCTTTAGATCATGCACCATGCTCCCACACCCGTTCGTGCTGAGCTTGTCGAAGCACTGCCCTTCTTCCTGACACACGGAGAAAACGCAGTGCAGCCTTTCGATAAGCTCAGGGCGAACGCGGTCTGAGGCTATCGCCATGGCCTTGGGACCAAGGCTCGATCTTCGGCAGTCGCAATCGCTGGTGATGACGCCGCAATTGCAGCAGGCGATCAAGCTGCTGGCGGCCTCCAACCTCGAAATCGAAACCTTCATATCCGAGGCGCTGGAGGCCAATCCGCTGCTCGATACCGGCGGGCCTTCCGATCCCGGAGAGCCCGAGCGCATCGAAATCGCCGCGCCTGGGGGCGGGGATGCGACCGCCGATCAGCTGATGCTGGCAGGCGGGGGGGAGGGCGATGCCCCGCTTGATCTTGGCTCGGTCGACCGCGATTTTGACACCGGCGACGGGGCAGGCCCCTCGATGCGCGATGCCGAATGGGGCGCGGCGGGCGGCGCGGGCGGCGATTTTGACGACCTGCCCGATTGGGAGCAGCTGCGCGCTGCCGAAGTGACGCTGGCCGAGCATCTCGAAAGCCAGATCGGTGCGGCGGCGAGCGATCCGCAGACTGCCGCCATCGCCCGCCACATCATCGGACTGCTGGACGAAGCGGGCTACCTGACCGTGCCAATCGAGGAGGTCGCAGACGATCTTGGGGTCGATTTCTTCGACGCCAAGGCGGGGCTGCGCCTTGTTCAGTCACTCGACCCATCGGGCGTGGGCGCGCGCAATCTGGCTGAATGTATCGCCATCCAGGCGCGCGAGGCGGACCGTTATGATCCCTGCATGAAGGCGCTGATCGACAATCTCGATCTGGTGGCGCGGGGCGAGGTCGAAAGGCTGAAACGCCTGTGCCGGGTCGATGACGAGGATTTTGCCGATATGCTGCGCGAGCTGCGCAGCTACAACCCGCGCCCCGGCCTCGCCTTTGCGCCTGCCGAAACCGGCACGGTGGTGCCCGACATTCTGGTGACCGCCAGTGCCAGTGGCGGCTGGGACATCGCGATCAACGAGGACACCCTGCCCAAGCTGATCGTCAATCGCGGGTACTTCCTCGAACTCAACGCCGGGGCCACAAGCAAGGAATCGCAAGGCTGGCTGAAGGAGAAGCTCGCCGATGCCCACTGGCTGATCCGCGCGCTCGATCAGCGCCAGAAGACCATCCTGAAAACCGCTGCGGAAATCGTGAAGCAGCAGGACGGCTTCTTCCGCAGGGGCGTTTCCGAACTGCGTCCGCTGACCTTGCGGGAAGTGGCCGAAAAGATCGAAATGCACGAAAGCACGGTCAGCCGGGTCACCAGCAACAAGTACCTTGCCTGCGCGCGCGGCACCTTTGAACTCAAATACTTCTTCACCAGCGGGGTCGCGTCAGCCGATGGCGAAGGCGCATCCTCCGCCGCGATCAAGGCGCGGATCAAGGCGCTGATCGATGCCGAGACAGTGAAGAACATCCTGTCCGATCAGCAGCTGGCCGAAATGCTCCAAAAGGAAGGCTTCGATCTTGCCCGCCGCACCGTGGCCAAATACC
>JAGKSZ010000072.1 GCA_018991295.1 Porphyrobacter sp.
ACTTGCAGGCGCAGCGTGACGGCGTGCGCATTGGCGTTGGTGATCCGCGCCTGCATCTTGCGCCAGCTGCGCGAATCGCGCGGGCCCTCGATCGTGCCGCACAAGGCGAACACCTGTCCGCTTGACCCCAATTCCAGTTCGACCTCCTGCCCGCGCGCATAATCGCGCAGGTCCGTTTGCGCGGCGAGCTGAAGGCGGCGATCCGTGGGCTCGAACAGCGCCAGCTTGCCCTGCGGCAAGGCAACGCCAAGGCCCTGCCTGTCTTCGTTCCTGGTCACCAGCAGCAGGCTGGCGGCATCCGGTTCGCCTGCTTCGGGATCAATCGCACGATCGGCGCTGCACCCGGCCTGATACAGAAACCGCGCCTTCACGGCCTCCTTGTCGAGGAAGGCGACCTGCTTCATCCCCTTGGCCGAAACATCGACCCGGCCCGGCACGCGGAACAGCTTGAGGTCGCCCAAGTCTTCTTCTGCGGCGGTGACCACGGCAGAGCGCATCTCGGCTGCCTGCATCCGCGCACCGGTGACCATGATCATGGGCGCGGGGGCATAGGCGGGCATATCCATCATGGCCGGCGGCGGCGGCGCTGGCGGCGGCACCAGCTCTGGGTAACCGCCCGCAGAGGTGCTGCCGATTGGATAGCAACTGAGATAGAGCCCGTCTGCCACCGGAGGATCAGCGAGCGCCTGATAATCGCTTTCGATATTGAGCCGCCCGGCGATGATCTGGAGGCGCGCATTATCGAAGCTCTGGCCATTGTCGTTGAGCAAGGTCAGCCAGCTCAAGAGCCCCATCTCGAATTCATCGCCGTTCTGCTTTTCGGTCAGGCGTGCGACGTAATCGGCCTGCCAGTCGAACCCCCAGGCAAGGTAGGTGAGCGTCACATCATAGGTGCCGCCATCAGCGGAACGGGTATCGACCGAGAACACCGGCTGCGCGGATAGGCCTGCGGGCACGCGGTCAAAGCTCAGCGTTTCGGGAAGGCCCGAACATTGCACCGCCTCGAAGCCCTGCGCCGTCTGGAGCACGAGGCCCCCATCGGCCCGCGTGCGCACCACCGCGCTTTCGGAAACCTGCTTGCCGGTGGCAGGGTTCATCCGCGTGATGGTGACGCGGTTGCCCAATGTCCCGTCAACCAGCGATGCCGGCGAAAGCAGCGCGGCGTTGCGGTTCTTTTCGATCGTGCCGCCGGGAAGCCCGGTGACGATGGCCGAAACGCCGATCATGCCTTCGGCCACGCCTTCGAAGCGGATCGTCGATTCGCCCTTCGGCAGGGTCACGCGGCGGGTTTCCGAGATCATGGCAAGGCCGCCCGGATAATCGGGATTGAGCGCCTCTTTGCTGCCGCGGTCGGGATTGCGGTAGATGGTGACGGCCAGATCGGATGGCGGCGCGGCGTCCACCACCTCGCGCGCCCATGCAGGAACAAGCGGCGCGGCGATCACCGCGGCACCCAGCAGCAATATCGCGGCGCGGCGCATCGCCCCGGCGCCTCAGTAGCGGGTTTCGTAGGTGACGCGGATCACCCGCTCGCCCTCGGCCGGGACCGGGATATTGTAGCGGCGGCGATCAACATTGATCTGTTCGCCCTTGATGTCCTCGGCGGTGATGCGGAAATCATCCGCCCACCAGCTGCGCCCAAGCCCGGTCTGGGTGAGCTGCACCTCGATCGGTTCCTTCTTGGCGTTGGTGAGGGTGTAGCGCATGACAGTGCGGTAATAGGTCTTGGGCCTCTCAAGCGTAATCGTGCGGGTCTGGGCACCATCGGTGACACGCCAGCGCGCGCTCTTTTCCCATTCGGCAGAGGTAATGGTCTCGCGCTTTTCGACCTCGGCCTTGACCGTTATGTCAAAGGCCTCGCCCGTCATCAGCGAAAGATCGCTGCCCATGGGGGTGTGGCCGATATCCTTTTCCCCGATGAACTGCGGGGTGCCTTCGGCATCGCGCTGGTAGAAGCGCACCGTGCCTGCCGGAAGCGCATCGCCAAGACCCTGATCGCGCGCGGTCGAAAAGGCGATGCGGCTTTCGACATTGCGGGGCTGATCATCGTTCTGCTGCCAGTAGATCTCGCGCGCGTAGATCTTGCGGGCGGGAACGGCCTGCACATCGAGAAAGCTCACCTGCTTGGTCTGGGCGTTGGCGATCGTGGTGCGGGCACTGATGGGATAGAGGTAGAAATCGCCCAGCCGCTCGCGCGATGCGGCCTGGGTGCCGGCGCGGACCGTGCCGCGGTCACCATAGCTGCCGCGTCCGCCGCCATTGGGATCGCCTGCAACCAGCACGGTATCGGCATTGTGAAAGGTGGTGCCGGTGTTGTTGGTCAGCGTCACCCAGCCCTGCATATCGATGGTGCCGCCCTTTTCATTATAGAGCGCGACATAATCCGCGCTCCACCCGAGCCCGCCGGTCAGGTAGCGCAGTTGCACCGGGCGGGTGCCCGCGCGGGTCGAGGTGAGATTGACCGACAATGTCGGGCGCGCGCGCAGATTGGGCGGCACGCGGTCAAAGATGACGCGCACCGGCAGGCCATCATCGCGCAGCACTTCGATGCGGTCCCCGATCTGGAGCACCGTGCCGCCCGCAACCGAGAGCACCTTGGCGCGTTCCCGCGTTTCAGCCCCGGTGCCAGGGTTGGTGCGCAGCAGGGTAACGGTCTGCCCGACCGCCTTCTCCATCAGCTTTTCGGGCGTCAGCAGATCATAATCGAAGTTCTGTTCGATGATCGCAGTGTTCGCAGCGGCAAAGCTCAGGGTCTGGGGGCGGATCTGGGCTGAGACATCGGGGAACTCAACCCGGCTGCGGCCCTGCGCAATGGACAGCTGGCGCACATCCTGCACCAGCGCGAGGTTGTTGTTGTAGATGGTGATGGCGACATCGCCCTGAGCAGTCTGGGGCGCTGTTTCGGCAGAACCTTCGGCCGCAGGCGCGTTCTGCGCCCCCGCCCCGCTTGCTGCCAGAACCACAAGGCTGACGCAGGCGCCGATAATTGCACGGTTGTTCATCACATCCCCTCCACTCTTCGTGATGCAGGATGAACGACTTGGCGGCTTTATCCAAGGTGAATGAAGTGCGGTTTTCTCAGGCCCCCGCCCCGGCATTGGCCCGCGCCTCGCGCAGGACCGCGCCGACCTTGTCTCCGATCGAGGCGACGCTGAAGGGCTTGGCGATGAAGTGCATATCGGGGATGTCGATATCGCGGCGCAGCTGTTCCTCGGCATAGCCCGACATGAACAGGACCGGGATATTGGGCAGCCTTGCCCGGATTGCGCGGACCATCGCAGGGCCATCCATGCCCGGCATCACCACATCCGAGACCACCAGATCGAACTGCGTCGACCCCTCGGTGATCGCCGCGAGCCCTTCCTCGCCATTGGCGCAGGGCGTCACTTCGTAGCCTGCCCGGGTGAGCGCGCGTTCTGCCACGGTGCGGACCATGTCCTCATCTTCCACCAGCAGCACCTTGCCGCCCGCCGACCAGTCGGACGAGACCAGCTCCTGTACCGGGCGCTTCTTGGGCACCTCGCCGCGGTGGACCGGGAAATAGACCGTGAAGCGCGCGCCTGTCGGGTGCCCGTTCTTGTCGGTGATGTTGTCGGCAAAGATGAACCCGCCCGATTGCTTGACGATCCCGTAGGCGGTCGACAGGCCAAGACCGGTGCCCTTGCCCTGTTCCTTGGTGGTAAAGAACGGCTCGAACAGCTTGGGCAGCACGTGCGGCGGAATTCCGCCTCCGGTGTCCTGCACGATCAGCACGGTGTAATCGGCCGCTGGCAGCACTTCGGAACCCAGCTGGATCACCTGCTTGGCGTGAAGCGTGCGGGTGTAGAGCGATATCCGCCCCGTGCCATTGCCGCGCGCCTGCCCGCCATTGCCCTGAATCGCATCGCGCGCATTGACCGCAAGGTTCATGATGACCTGCTCCAGCTGCTGCGGATCGGCCCGCACCGCGCCGAGGTTGCGGTCATGCTGCACGTAGAAGTCGATCTTCTCGCCCACCAGCCGCTTGATGAGCGGGCTGACCTCGCTCACCACATCGGGCAGTTGGATGATTTCAGGCCGCAGGGTCTGCTGGCGCGAGAAGGCGAGCAGCTGGCGGGTCAGTGATGCGGCGCGGTTGGAATTGGCGCGGATCTGCTGGATATCGTCATAATCGCTGTCGCCCGGGATATGGCGCAGCAGCATCAGATCGCAGGTGCCGATGATGGCGGTCAGCACATTGTTGAAATCATGCGCAACCCCGCCAGCAAGCTGGCCGACGGCCTGCATCTTGGTCGCCTGCGCCACCTGCCGGCGCAGCTGGTTTTCCTGCGAGGTGTCAGCCAGCGACAACAGCACCGCCGCCTCGCCAAGGCCGCGCACGCCTGCAAGGCCAAGACTGACCGGTTCCTCGGGCGAGTTCGTCAGCCGCACGGCCACATCGCCGCTGGTCGCAGGCCCGCGTCCGTGACGGCGCACAGCATCGGATAGTGCCGCCTTGTCCTCGCGCACGACAAGATCGGTCGGAAAGGCAGGCAGCCCCCGCCCATCGCGGCCCACAGAGCGCAGGAAGGCATCATTGCCGAACAGGAAGCGCCCGTCACGGTCGGTCATGGCAAGACCCAGCGGCAATTGCGCGAGCAACGCATCCAGTTGCGCCACGCCCGCCTGCGCTGCCCCGTCAAAGCCGCCGCCGATACCCACGCCCGAATCGATCAGCAGCATCAGCGATGTCGCCTCGTCCGGGCCTGCCGCCGTCACCCGTTCATCCGGATCGACCAGCGGCACATCGACCAGCGTCTGCGGCGTCCCACCCCGCCCTTCGCGGGCAAAGAAGATGCGGTCGCGTTCATCGGAACGCAGGAAGCTGACGAAATCCTGACCCACAAGGCTGGCGCGTTCATCGCCCGCGGCGCGCTCGGCAAAGCCGGGGCTGACGGCGCGGATCACCCCGTCTGCGGTGGTGATCGCGCTTTCGATGCCTGCCCGGCTCAACATCTTGCCGAAAGGCCCGGCCAGATCGAGCGCGCCAAGATCGGCAGAGCGCGTGCGGGCGATGGGCTTCAAACGCCAGATCAGGTGATCATCGCCCCGCCCGGCGCGGGTAGCGGTGATCTGCCAGCGCGTCTCGTCCGATGCCTCCACCGCTTCGAGGCCAGCCGAACCATCGCGCCAGGCATTGCGGGCCAGCAGCGTGACGGCCTCCATCGCCGCACGCTCCATCGGCAGGGCAGGCGGCGCAGCACCGGCACCAAAACTGTCGAGGAAGAAGCGATTGGCGCAGACCATGCGATTGGCGCGGTCGGTGATGGCAATCGCCTCACCCGCGCGTTCGATCGCGGTCACCGTCACGCTCCAGTCGGGCGCGGGGGCGCTGTCGGTTTCGGGTGCAGTGCGCACCCGATCGAGCAGGACAACGCCGGCCAGCAGCACGCCTGCTGCCAGCACAAAGGCCAGCGCGACCAGCCAGCTGCCGGTCGCCAGCATCAGCACCAATGCGCTGGCCAGCACCCCGCCACCCAGCATCGCCAGCAAGCCGGAGGGCGGCAAGGCCCCGTCTGCGCCGGTATCGTCTGCAGGGACCGGAAGGCTGTGATCGGTGCCGGTGCGGCGGGACAAGGCGGGCGACTCCTGTGGAATGGCAAAGGGCGCGGGCCCGCGCCGGATATGCGCTTCCTACTGCGCGCCGAGCCGCTGGTCGAGCCGTGCTTCCATCGCCTTCAACCGCCTGGCGCGTTTGCGGGACACGACAGCGCGCCACACCCAGCCAGACACCAGATAGCCGACCGCCGGAGTAACGGCGGCAAGCAGAATAAAGCCGAATGCGGTCGCGCCTGCCATCTGGAAGAAATCGACGACCATCGTCCATGCCCCTGACTGGGCCTTGCCGCTTGCCAGCGCAGGCCCTGCCGCATCGAGCCGCAGCGTGAAATTGCCGACCTTGTTCGCCACCACCAGCCAGAAGGGCAGCGTAAAGGGGTTGGTGACAAAGGTGACGAGCGCGGCCAGCGGAACATTGGCCCGCGAAGGCAAAGCCAGAAAGGCGGCGAGAAAAATCTGCCCGATGGGGATGATGAAGGCCGCAAACAGCCCGAGCGCCACCCCGCGCGGCACCGAACGGCGGGTAAAGCGCCACAGTTCCGGGGACAGGAACCGGTGCGCGATCGGGGCAAGATACTTGTTGCGCGCCATTTCCTCACGCGTGGGGGTGTTCTTGCGGATCACCTCCTGCGCCCAGGCCCTTGAACGCCCGGCCAGCGTCGGCCTCGATTCCCCCGGCGGCAGGCTCATGGGCGCACGGCCTCATGGCAGGCAAAAGCGAAAGACTCGCGCAAGGCACGGGACGGCGGCATGGTGAATGCCCATATGGGTAGCATGCGAGTGCTGACTAGGTGGTGAATCGCCGCCTCGGGCATTTTTTCAGCCGAAACCCGCAAGCCTGCCCGCCGATCAGGATCGGTCCCTGAGGATCCTGGCCTTGTCACGCTTCCAGTCGCGTTCCTTGATGCTGGCGCGCTTGTCGTGGGTCTGCTTGCCCTTGGCGAGCGCGAGCTCGACTTTCGCCCGGCCGGTACGGTTGAAGTAGATCGACAATGGCACCAGCGTCATGCCCTTGCGTTCAACCGCGCCGACGAATTTCTCGATCTCGCGGGTGTGCAGCAGCAGCTTGCGCGGGCGGCGCGGTTCGTGGTTCAACCGGTTGCCATGGCTGTATTCGGGCACGTTGGCATTGATCAGCCAGACCTGCCCATCCTTCACTTCGGCATAGGATTCGGCAATGCTCGCCTCGCCCGCCCTGAGCGCCTTGACCTCGGTGCCCTGCAAGGCAAGTCCGGCCTCGAAGGTGTCCTCGATATAATAATCGAACCGCGCGCGGCGGTTTTCGGCGACGATCTTCACTTTGTCGAAGGTGACAGGTTTGGGGCGAGCCATAAGGGGGCGCGATGTAGGCGCTGGACGGGCAAAAAGCGAGGGCCTTTGCGAATTGGCCGCGCAGGCTTAACGTTGACACCGGGCACAGGGAAGCACGGGCGCATGACACCAGCAGAGCCGTTCATCATCGCCGGTCAATCGATTGCGCCGGGCACGGCGTGCGATGTCGCCTTTCCGATCACCACGCTGGCCACCGGCACCACGTCCTCGCTGGCGGTGCGCGTGCTGCATGGGCACCGCCCCGGCCCGGCGGTGTTCGTGAGCGCCGCAATCCACGGCGACGAAATCATCGGCACAGCCGTAGTCCAGCGGCTGGCGCAGCAACTCAGGCCCGAAGCGCTGGCAGGCACAGTGCTGCTGGTGCCGGTTGCCAACATCTTCGGCTTCATCACCCATTCGCGCTACCTGCCCGACCGGCGCGATCTGAATCGCTCCTTTCCGGGCAGCGCAGGCGGATCGCTCGCCGGGCAGCTCGCCCATGTGTTCTACCGCGAGGTGGTGGCGCGCTGCACGCTTGGGATCGACATCCATTCGGCCGCGATCCACCGCTACAACCTGCCGCAAATTCGCATTGCGGCGGGCAACCGCCGGCTGGTGGAGCTGGCAATGGCATTTGGCGCGCCAGTCATCATCGAAAGCCCCTTGCGCGATGGATCCTTGCGCGATCTTGCCGAGCAGAAGGGCGTGGACATGCTGCTGCTGGAAGCGGGTGAGGCCTTGCGGTTTGACCGCCTCTCGATCGAGACCGGGGTCGAGGGGGTAACGCGTGTGCTCGCCCATCTGGGCATGATCGAGGCAGATGACGGCCTCGGCGCGGTCGGCATTCCGGCGCGCGCCAACCGGACGGCATGGGTGCGCAGCCCCCGTGGCGGCGTGATGCAAGCGGTGCGCGTATCGGGCGATCCGGTGCGTGCAGGCGATGTGCTCGCCCGCGTCGCAGGCCTGTTCGGGGAAGACGCCGAGGATCTGACGAGCCCGGTGGACGGCATCGTGATCGGCCACGCCACCTTGCCGGTGGTGCATCAGGGCGACGCCCTGTTCCATATCGCGGCGATCGACCACCCTGAACGCGTCGGCGCGCAGATCGATTCGATCACCGAGGCAATCCTGGCGAGCGAACCGCATGGCAGCGCGCAGGGAATGCTGGACGAGGACGAAGTGGTATAGGCCCCTATCGGCTTGACCCGGAACGACTTCTTGCGGCAGGTAGACGCGGAAAGGATCGCCCGGTGCTTGCTACCCTCCTGCTGCCGCTCAGCCTGCAAGGCTCGGTGCTCGCTCAGATGAGCGACGAGCAGTTCTGCGACGTGTTTCGCCGCAATGTCGGGGGCCTACAGCAGCCCCCCACATATCCAGTGACAGCCGCCGCGATGTCGGTCGATTGCGCCGCCAAGAAGCTTAGGGCGAACATGAAGGCCGACCTCAGCGGGCCGCCTCTTGATGTCTACGTGAACCGTTTCCTTGGAGCGGCACGCGCCGGGGTCTGCAATTTGTCGGACCCGACCATGGCCGCATTCCACAAGCGCGGCTGGAAATTCGCTTACAAGTTCGAAGGATCCGACGGCAGCGTGCAGGAGCACGTGCTCACCTGCTAGAGCACCCCCGCCGACACCAGCGCCTCGTCCACCGCGCGCTTTGCCTCGTCCGAACACTCCACCAGCGGCAGGCGCACTTCGGGCTCGATCCAGTCGTGCACGCGGGACAGCGCATATTTCACCGGTGCAGGCGAAGCGTCGGAGAACATTGCATAGTGCAGCGGGAACAGGCGGTCATTGAGCTGGCGGGCCTTTTTCAGTTCGTTGGCCGCAATCGCCTCGTGGAATTCGGCGCATAGCTTGGGCGCGACATTGGCCGTCACCGAAATGCACCCGCGCCCGCCTGCTGCGGCATGGGGCAGCCACAGCTCGTCATTGCCCGAAAGCTGACAGAACTCCCGCCCGATCCCCATACGATGATCGGCAACCCGGCTGAGATCGCCGCTTGCGTCCTTGATGGCGATGATTCGGTCGGGATAATGGTTGACCAGCGCCACCACCGTCTCATCTTCCAGATCGGTCACGGTGCGTCCGGGCACGTTGTAAAGAACGATCGGCAGATCACTGTTTTCGGCCAGAAAGCTGAAATGGGCGATCAGCCCGCGCTGGCTTGGGCGGTTGTAATAGGGCGCAACGCACAGCCCCGCCGCTGCGCCTGCCTTGCGCGAGAAATTCATGTGCAGCAGCGCGTTGCGCGTATCGTTGGAACCGCAGCCCGCAATCACCGGCACGCGGCCCGCCGCCTGTTCTATGCACACCTCGATCACCCGGTGATGTTCGGCGTTCGAAAGCGTCGAGGCCTCGCCCGTGGTGCCGCAGGGGACCAGCGCGGCGCTGCCGTTGTCGATCTGCCAGTCAACCAGCCGGCGAAAGGCGGCTTCATCGAACGCCCCGCCGCGAAAAGGAGTCACCAGAGCGGGAATGGAGCCGCTGAACATTGCCTTAGTCCTGCCTTCATCGTTAGATACCCGGAGCAGCCGGGGCCTCTTCCCCGCTATCCCATCGTTCAGCGCCTGATAAGGAGCCGATTGGCACTATGTCCAGCATGGTCCGCAAGCTTGCCCGTTTCACCCGGATTTATGCTGCAATTCTGAGCGTGGGAACAGCAGGTCTGGCCGCAGGGCCCGCCGCCGCACAGGAATGGGGCAGCGGCAATGATCTCGTCGCCCGCCAGCCCGGCGCGATGGACGCTGCAATCCAGCGCTGGGAGGTGCTTCAGGCCAGCCGCTCCCACACCTTTGCCGACTATGCAGGCTTCGTGCTTGCCTACCCCACCTTCCCGCGCGCCGATATCCTGCGCCTGCGGGCCGAAGCGGCGCTTGAGAACGAGGCACCTTCGCAGGCCGAATTGCTGCGCTTCTTCGATGCCAATCCGCCGCTCACCAACCCGGCCCGTGCGCGCTATGCGCTGGCGCTCGCCGCAGCGCAGCGGCCCGAAGCACCGGCCGAGGCGCGCAGGGCCTGGCGCGGGGGCACAATGGCCGATCCGGTCGAGCTGTACATCGCCGGGCTTTACGGCGCGCAATTCACGCCGGAAGATCACGCGGTGCGGATTGATGCGCTGCTGTGGCAGGGCAAGGCCGATGCCGCCTCGCGCCAGCTGATGAACCTTGCCGAAGGTGACCGGCCGATGGCGCAGGCCCGCCTGTCGCTGCTGCGCGGGGCGCGGCCCGAACTGGCGGGGATTGCAGTGCCTGCGGGGGCCGAGGCTGATCCGGGCTATGTCTTCAACCTCGTCAAGCACCTGCGCACCAGCGGCCAGAGCGGCGAGGCCGTGCGGGTCTTTACCGCCCGGCCTGGCTTTGCCCGCCCGGCGCTTGATCCGGAAGCTTTCGTGGGTGAATTGCTCTTGCTCGCAAAGGCAGGCGGCGCACGCGATGCGGCCAGTATTGCCGGACGCACCGCCGATTTGTTCGCGCCCGGCACCGATCTGTCGGCAACCAGCTTTACCCTGCGCGACCGGCTGACCGACCTCGCCTGGCTCGGCGGCACCCGGGCGCTGTGGGATCTGGGGGACGGCACGGCTGCTGCCCCCTTGTTTGCGCTTTATGGCGATGCCGCCAAGACCCCGCTGACCAAGGCCAAGGGCTATTTCTGGGCGGGCCGCGCGGCGCGGCAGGCGGGCGATCAGGCAGGGGCTGCGCGCTGGTTTGAAATGGCTGCGCGCTGGCCGGATTATTACTATGGCCAGCTGGCGCTCTCGGCGCTTGGCCGAGCGATGCCGGGCTTTGCCGGCCTGCCGCAGCCCGCCATGACTTCAGGCGAACGCGCCGAATTCGAATCCCGCCCTGTGGTGCAGGCGATCCGCGCACTCGCCAGGAACCGCCGCGACTGGCGCACCGAACGCCGCTTCTTCGAGGCGCTGGGCGATGAGGCCGAT
>JAGKSZ010000005.1 GCA_018991295.1 Porphyrobacter sp.
TGAGGCGGGGCGAGAGGGGGGCTGCGCGCCCCTGCGTTGCACCCGGGCAACAACCTCCCACATTTTCGCATAGCGAAGTTGACTTCGCATTACGAAGTTCATATTCGCTGCAATCGGGAGGGGTCGCCAAAAGAGCGGCGCGTTTTGCGCGCGCACAGGGGAGAGACGTATGAAGTTTTCGGGCATGAACCGCGCTGCTGCCTCGTATCTGGGGCGCGCGCTTCTTGGCACCACCGCGCTGGCTTCGGCCACGCTCGTCGCCGCGCCGCTGGCCGCACAGGATAAGGCCGCGCCGGAAGTCACCGACGATCAGGGCATCGTCGTCACCTCGCTGCGCCGCACTGAAACCTTGCAGGACACCCCTGCCGCCGTGACCGCCTTCGATTCGCAGGCGATCCAGAACGCCGGGATCGAGCGTCCGGCAGATTTCATCGCGCTGACCCCCAACGTGAGCCTCGTCGAGACGCAGAACGCGGGCAACGCCTTCGTCATCATCCGCGGCATCACCCAGAACCGCAATTCCGAGCCTTCGGTGGCGGTGATCGTCGATGGCGTGCAGCAGGTGAACCCGGCGCAGTTCAATCAGGACCTGTTCGATATTGAACAGATCGAAGTCCTCAAGGGCCCGCAGGGCGGCCTTTATGGTCGTAACGCCATCGGCGGCGCGATCATCATCACCACCAAAGCCCCGACCGACGAATTTGCCGGCAATTTCACCGCCGGCGTCGACAATGGCTTTGGCTATTTCCTGCGCGGCGGGATCAGCGGGCCGCTGGCCGAGAACGTCAAGTTCCGCATCGCCGGATCGTGGTATGACACTGATGGCTTCATCAACAACGCCTTCCTCAATGAAAAGGCCGATCCGGTGCAAGACTTCTCCCTGCGCGGAAGTCTGGTGCTTGAGGCCACCGATCAGCTGACCATCGATCTGCGCGCCAGCATGAACCAGCTGCGCACGCAGGGCCTGTATTACAACATCGTCGCTGACGTGAACGACATCGCCCCGGTGCTGGTCAACAACCCCGGCCAGAACGACCGCGATATCTACAACGTCGCGCTCAAGGTTGAATATGCGGGCGATAACGCGGTGCTGACCTCGGTGTCGTCCTATGACACGCTGAAGGAAGTGCTGACCGGCGATGCCTTCGACTTCAAGCCGATCCCGCAGAGCTTCTTCTTCAACCTGTTCGAATTCCTGTTCGGCCCCGGCAACGGTTTTGACCTCAACCAGAGCCAGTATCTGAACGTCAAGGCGTTCAGCCAGGAAGTGCGCCTTGCCTCGCCCGAAGATGGCCGCGCCTTCAACTGGATGGTGGGCGGCTATCTGATTGACACCACCCGCTTCATTTCCACCGGCAACATGATCGACACCGGCAATGGCGTGTTCCCGGTGTTCCGCAGCCCCTCGACGAACCCGTTGAACCCGCAGTTCTCCTATCTAGCTGACGGGCAGGAAAACTTCGCATGGGCGCTGTTTGCCAATGCGGGCTATGAATTCTCGCCGGAATTCCGCGTCGATGCGTCGCTGCGCTATGACCGCGATCGTCGCCGCCAGACCACGCTGACCCCGCAGGCCTTCCTGCCCAACGTCCCCGGCGTGCCGCAGGCGCGCAGCGGTGAGGTGCGGACTGTCAAGTTCGATGACTGGCAGCCCAAGATCACCCTGACCTATGAACCGACCCCCGATCTGACGATCTATGGCGGCTATTCGCGCGGCTTCCGTTCGGGCGGGTTCAACCAGACCGGCGTGGGCGCGGAATCGGTGAATGCCGGGATTGTCGGCGTGGGCGACATCTTCCAGGCCGAAACCGCCGACACCTTTGAAGTGGGCGCCAAGGCTCAGCTTGGCCCGGTGCGTCTGGCGGGCGCGGCCTACACCACCAAGTCGGAAAACAGCTACTTCTTCGTCTTCCTCGCGCAGTCCTCGACCCAGAACCTCGGCAACATCCCCGAGACCCGGATCAATGGCTTCGAACTGGAAGCGAGCGCGGAAATCCTGCCCGATTTCGATATCAACGCCGCGATCGGTGTCACCGACAGCGAGATCAAGGCCTTCCCCGATGCGACCGTGATCGGCAATGAAGCCCCGCAGATCTCGCGCTACACGCTCAACCTTGGCGCGCAATATGCAGGCGCGCTGAGCGACACCATGGATGGCCTGTTCCGGGTTGATTATCGCCGCACCGGCAAGACCTGGTGGGAGCCGTTCAACACCACCGTGCGCGAGCCGGTTGATATCGTCGATGCGCGTGCCGGTGTGAAGTTCGACAATGGCGTGTCGATCACGGCCTTCGCGCAGAACCTGTTCAACGAAATCTACAACGCCGAATTCAGCCCCGGCGGCTTCGTGTTCCGCGCCCGTCCGCGGCGCTACGGGGTCGAAGTGGGTTACAAGTTCTGATCTGACAAAAGGCGATACGACATGACCAAGGTGCTGGTGCTCTACTATTCGAGCTATGGCCATATCGAGGCGATGGCAGCGGCCGTTGCCGAAGGCGCAGCCAGCGTCCCCGGCACCGAGGTCACCGTCAAGCGCGTTCCCGAACTGGTGCCCGAAGAGGTCGCCAAGGGTGCGGGGATCAAGCTCGATCAGGCGGCCCCCCTTGCCGACCCGAACGAGCTTGCTGATTATGACGCGATCATTTTCGGCACCCCCACCCGCTTCGGCAACATGGCGGCGCAGATGCGCAATTTCCTCGATCAGACCGGCGGGCTGTGGTTCGCCAAGGCGCTGGTCGGCAAGGTTGGCTCGGTGTTCGTCTCCACCGCCAGCCAGCACGGCGGGCAGGAGACGACCATCACCTCGTTCCACACCACGCTGCTGCATCATGGCATGGTGATTGTCGGCCTGCCCTATACCTTTGCAGGCAATGCCGAGATGGGCGAGATCAGCGGCGGCACCCCCTATGGCGCCTCGACGCTGGCGGGCAATGACGGCAGCCGGATGCCGTCCGAAAACGAGCTTGCAGGCGCGCGATTCCAGGGGGCACATGTCGCCCAGATCGCGGCGAAACTGGCCGCCTGATTCAGACAGGGAGAAAGCACCATGACGAAGATTCTGGCGAACCGCCTGCACCACACTGCCTATGTGACCAAGGATCTGGAGGCCACCCGCGCCTTTTATGAAGACGTGCTCGGCTTTCCCTTGATGGCGACCTATTGCGAAAAGGACGAGCTGTTCGGCAAGGAGCGCACCTATTGCCACGTGTTCTTTGAACTCGCCGATGGCTCTGCGCTGGCCTTCTTCCAGTTTGCCGATCCCGAAGATCAGGCCGAATTCGGCCCCGACATTCCGTCCAGCCCCTTCATCCACATCGCGCTGCACGTCGACAAGGACGGGCAGGACGAACTCGCCCGCCGTATCGCCGCTGCCGGGATCGTGGAGCCGCAGACCTATGTGCTGGAGCATGGCTACTGCAAGTCGCTCTATGTCACCGATCCCAACGGGATGATCCTTGAGTTCACCCACGACGATGAACGCGCAGCCCCGCTGGATGCCGAACGCCGTGCCAGCGCGCACGCCGAACTCGCGCGTTGGCTGGCGGGCGATCACCACAACAACAACCCCTTCCGCGCCGAAGAAGCGGCGTGAGGCACGGGGGGACGCGCCTGCACATGCTGCCTGCGCGCGTCCCTTCCCCGGCCGATCTGTGGCACGGCGAGGTCGCCGTTAGCGGCGGCACCCTGCCGATTGCCATGGCAGGCGCCATTGGTTCCGGGGCAACCCCGCTGATCCTGCTGCACGGCTGGACGCTGGATCATCGCATGTGGGCTCCGCAGGTGGCGGAGCTGGCGGACAGCCACTTCCTTGTCATGCCTGATCGGCGCGGCTGCGGCCGGGCGAGCGCCCCTGCCGATCTGGCACGCGAGGCCGAGGATGTTATCGCAATTGCCGATTTCCTCGGGTTTGACCGGTTCGCGCTGCTCGGCCTTTCACGCGGGGCAGTGGTGGCGCTGGATGTGGCGCGGCGTTACGGCTCGCGCCTGACTGCGCTGATCGCTTCGGGCGCACCGCTGCCGGCGCTGGTCGCGCGCGAGGAGACCCTCGATCTTGGCCGCTACCGTGCCTTTGCCCGCGCTGGCGATCTTGCAACCCTGCGCGCAGAATGGTCGCACCATCGGCTGATGCAGACCCACACGCCCGAAGCCGCCGCGCTCGCTGCTGCGATGCTGGCAGATTATGACGGGCGCGATCTGTTGATCTCAGGCAGTGAAGCGCCCGGCCTCCCGCGTGAGGCGCTGGCGATGCTTTCGATGCCGGTGCTCAGCCTGACGGGCGAACATGACACCCCCTGGCGCCGTGCCTGTGCCCGCGCGCTCGGCATGGTCGCGCCGCGTGGCCGGGCGATCGAGATCCCCGGCGCAGGCCACCTTGCCAATGCCGATAATCCGGCGGCCTTCAACGCCGCTGCCCTGCAATTCCTGCGCGCATCCGCGCCCCTTTCAGCCAAGGCCCTGTCATGACCCAGAAGCGTTTCCTCACCACCCACGTCGGCAGCCTGCCGCGCCCCGAGGCGCTGCTTGATCTCGTCTTTGCGCGGGAAGGCGGCGAGGTGGTGTCGGAAGCCGATTTCGATGCGGCAGTGGAGGCGGCCACCGCCTATGTCATCAAGCGCCAGATCGAGGCGGGCGTTTCAATCGTCAATGATGGCGAGCAGTCCAAGCCTTCCTACGCCACCTATATCAAGCACCGCCTGTCGGGCTTTGGCGGGGAGGCCGGGCAGTATGAATTTGCCGATCTTGAAGCCTTCCCCGGCGCCAAGGCGCAGGTGTTCGGCAACAAGGGCCGCGCCAAGCGTTCCGCGCCTGCCTGCACCGCGCCGATCGAAGTGATCGACATGGAAGCGCCCCGGATCGATGCCGAGCGGCTGGTGCGGCTGGCAAATGGCCATGCCACCTTCATGTCCGCCGCATCGCCCGGCGTCACCGCGCTGTTCTTCCCCAACCAGTACTATGCCTCTGACGAGGAATATGTCTTCGCGCTCGCAGAAGGCCTGCGCCACGAATACGAGACGATCGCTGCAGCGGGCATCACGCTGCAAGTCGATTGCCCCGACCTTGCCATGGGCCGCCACGTTCAGTTCACCGATCTCAGCACCGAGGAATTCCGCAAGCGTATCGGCATGAACATCGCCGCGCTGAACCATGCGGTGCAGAACATCCCGGCTGAACAATTGCGGATGCACCTGTGCTGGGGAAATTATCCCGGGCCGCACCACTGCGATGTCGCCTTGGATGAAATTGCCGACATCGTGTGGAGCGCCAAGCCGCAGACCGTGCTGCTCGAAGGCGCAAACCCGCGCCACGCG
The DNA here is from genome assembly GCA_018991295.1 of Porphyrobacter sp. Classification (GTDB taxonomy): domain Bacteria; phylum Pseudomonadota; class Alphaproteobacteria; order Sphingomonadales; family Sphingomonadaceae; genus Erythrobacter. The sequence continues at coordinate 5,310 of JAGKSZ010000005.1, forward strand.
CATGAATTTGCCTTCTTCGAGCGCCATCCGCTCCCCGATGGCAAGATCCTGTGCCCGGGTATGGTCGAACCGCAATCGCCCTATATCGAGCACCCCGAACTGATCGCCCAGCGCATTGGGCGCTATGCCGATCTGCTCGGCGCTGACCGGGTGATGGCGGGGGTCGATTGCGGCTTTTCCGTCCACGCGGGCAGCAATGCGCTCGATCCTGAAATCGTCTGGGCCAAGCTGGCAGCGCTTGCCGAAGGCGCTGAAATCGCCAGCGCGAAGTATTTCTGACGCCGTTCTTTTCCCCGCCTGCTTGCCGCGTGCGCACAGGCGGGGCTAACGTGGCGGGATGGGCGCCGGAACCCCAACCTTGGATGGACAGGCCCCGCCGGGGCGCGGTGGGATCCTCCCCCAAAACGGGCCCGCCCGAGGGGGCGAATTTTCCGGGCCGGGGTTCCTGGGGGCCCCGGG
>JAGKSZ010000073.1 GCA_018991295.1 Porphyrobacter sp.
GACGTGTGCTCTTCCAATCTGAAGATCTCATCGCACCCCACGGCGAGGTCGGCAAGCTGATCCCCTATCTCCCCCTGCCTGTGCAGGCGGGAAGCGACCGTATCCTGAAGGCCATGAACCGCCAGCACACCGCCGACAGCTATTTGAAACTGATAGAGAAATTCCGCGCTGTTCGCCCCGATATCGCGCTGTCGGGCGATTTCATCGTCGGCTTTCCGGGTGAGAGCGAGGCGGAGTTCCAAGACACGCTGAGCATCGTTGATGCGGTGCGCTATGCGGCCTGTTTCAGCTTCAAGTACTCCCCCCGTCCCGGCACGCCTGCGGCCACGATGGAGGGGCAGATCGCGCCCGAAATCATGGATGACCGCCTCCAACGCCTCCAACAGCGCATCGGGGCACACCAGCTCGCCTTCAATCAGGCCAGCGTCGGCAAGACCTGCACCGTGCTGGTCGAACGCACCGGGCGGCATCCGGGCCAGTGGCTCGGCAAATCGCCCTGGCTGCAATCGGTGTGGTTCGAAAGCCCGGCCGCGATCGGTGATCTGGTCGAGGTGGAACTGGCCGAGGCGGGACCCAACTCGCTAAGGGGTGTGGTGCGCGCAAACGTGACAGCCTGACGACTATCCACCGTCATTGCGCCGCACCCGGCTTGCTTTGCCGCGAGCCCCGCCTAGGCTTGCGACTCAAGGGCCGAGGGATCGTCCTTCTGCCGCAGCCAAAGGACCTTATGGGCCGACGACCCTCCCGTGCCGGGCACCCGGCGCTCTCGCCCGATCCGCGCGGTATCCCCGCTCAGCGCCGCGCGCGGGTTGATCTTACCTTTGAAAATCAGGCGCTTCTGGGGCCCCTGTTCGGCCAGTTCGATGCCAATCTGGTGCAGGTCGAAAACCGGCTGGGGGTGTTCATCCACGCCCGCGGGCATCAGGTGGTGATCGAAGGCCCCGAGGACGATGTCGCCCGGGCGCGTGAGACATTGAAGACCATGTATGACCGGCTGGCGCGGGGCGAGGCGCTGGACAGCGGGGCGGTGGAAAGCATCATCGCCATGTCCGCCGAACCGACGCTGGAAGGGATCATTTCGGGCGACGAGGGTGCGCCGCCGATCATGATCCGCACGCGCAAGAAAACGATCGTGCCCCGGTCGGCCACGCAGATCGAATACATGCGCAGCCTCGCCAAGGACGACATCATCTTCGCGCTCGGCCCGGCAGGCACGGGCAAGACCTATATCGCGGTGGCGCAGGCGGTCAGCCAGTTGATTACCGGGAGCGTCCAGCGCCTGATCCTGTCGCGACCGGCCGTGGAAGCCGGTGAAAAGCTTGGCTTTCTGCCCGGCGACATGAAGGAAAAGGTCGATCCCTATCTGCGCCCGCTTTATGATGCGCTCAATGACTGCATGCCGCCCGAACAGGTCGAGCGGCGGCTGGCCAATGGCGAGATCGAGATTGCCCCCATCGCCTTCATGCGCGGGCGCACGCTGGCCGACAGCTTCATTATCCTCGACGAAGCGCAGAACACCACCCGCGAACAGATGAAGATGTTCCTCACCCGGTTTGGCCAGAACAGCCGTATGGTGATCTGCGGCGATCCGCGGCAGGTGGACATCCCCGGCGGCCCGCGCATGAGCGGGTTGAATGACGCGGTCGAGCGGCTGGAGGGCGTGGAAGGCTTCGGCACGATCCGCTTTACCGCTGCCGATGTGGTGCGCCACCCGATCGTGGGCCGCATCGTCGAGGCCTATGAAGGCAAGGACGAGGCCAAGGACGGGGGCGAGGCGGGCTGAGGCGGCAGCACCGTGCAACTTGCGGCGTGGGTTGTGCTGCTTCTGGCAGCGTCATGGCTTGTCTGGATCGGCGGGATCATGGCCTTCCGGCCGCTGCGTGCGCTTGAACTGCTCGGCAAGACGGCCACGAGCGCCCTCATCAACGCCATCGAACAGGTGCCTCGCCTGATGGCAGGCGGGGCGATGATGGTGCGGGCCGAGGTTTCGCGCTTTCCCGAATTCTTCTGGGTCGCGGGGCTGTTCATTGTTGCAAGTTCGGCGGCGCTGCTCGTCATCCCGCTCAGGTGGCATAATGGCTATGCCGTATTCTGGGCGAGGCGCATCCCGCCGGTTGGAGTGCGCATGATCGCGCCGATTTCGGTTCTGGGCGGCATTGGCCTGATCTGGGCGGCCTAGCAGCGCAAGCCGCCTGACCGCTGGGCCTAAGGCGCAGGCGCAGGCGCAGGTGGCACGGGCCACAGGTGCGAGGGGCTGATCGCCCGGAACCACACCAGCACATCGAACCCGACGTCTACCGGCGGCGCGAATTCGCCGGTGTCGAGATTGACGGTCTGCCACGTCTCGGCATTGGCTGCGCCGCCTGCCCAGCCCCGCCAGTAAGGGCGCTTGGCCCAGATCGCCAGCGGGCCCTCTGGCGGGAGCGCCCCCATGTCGATCCACATCGCCTTGTGCCCGGTGCGGTCGAACACATGACCAAGATCACCCGGGCGGTTGTTGGGCAGGTCGAACACCTCCATTGTCTGGCGCTGCGAGACCTTCAGCCATTGCTCACCGGAGCCGAGCCGGGTGGCGCGGAAGCCCCCCGTGGACCAGGTGAAGCCCACAGCGGCATAGCCCGCGCCGAGCTGCTTGCGCAGGACACTCCCGGTCGTCACGAAGTTCACCGCCTCGGCTTCGGGCGGCAGTTCGGGCAGGACGTGCATGTCATGCGCCCACAAAGCGCCGCGTTCGCCTTCGGTCAGCATGGCCATGGCGTTTTCGCCCATGAAGCGGTCGCGCCGGGCGAAATAGGCGGGATCGGCCTTGGACTTGTCGGTATCCTCGCGCTCGAATTCGAAGGAGAGGAAGGCCTGATGGGCGGTGCGCGCAGCCCACCGCGCCTCGGCAAAGGCAGGGTCGGCACGGGCGGCATCGGGCGCAGTGTCGAACCACGCGGACAGCTGTGCCGAGGCGGCGTGGGCGGCGGCGAGCCGGTCAAGCGGGGCATCGACCAGCCAGTCGACAAAGCGTGCGCGCGGATTGTCCATCGCGGCAATCAGCCCGCCAAGATCGGCGCGCAGCCGCGCGGCGGCAGCGGCATCGTGGCGCTCCACCAGCACCAGCGCCGCGGCTGCATCGCGTCCCCCGTCCTGACAATCCACCCCGATGATCCGCACCTTGCGTTCTGCCATGCGGTTCCAGTTGCGCAGCCACAGCAGCAGCCCGGCGAATTCGTCATTCTTCCAGATGCGGAAAAAGGCGGGGGCCTGCACCGCTTCGGCAAGATCGCCCCGGCCTTCGCGGATGTAGCGATCAAAGCCGATCCCGGGCAGGCGATTGGCTTCGAGGATCAGTACGTCGATCCGGCCCGAAATCACCAGTTGGCGGATCAGCGCGGCCTTGAAGGCCTGATCCTGGTGCGAGCCGTGGGTTGCCTCGCCAATCCCGATCACCCGCGCACTGCCGAGCCGGTCGGCCAGCGGGGCGAGGGTCGCTGCGTCATAGGCAGACGGATCGAAGGCGACGCCGGTGGCACCGAGCCATGCGACGGCGGCGGCCTCCTCCTCGGCTGTGGCCGGGATGGCCTCGGGCGGAATGGTCTGCGCAGGGACAGGCGCGGCAAAAGCAGCCATCGCGGCTGCGGCGATCACAAGGATGCAGCGTTGCATGAATTCCCCCCGGAAGCCCCACGAACTCACCCGGATAGTGGCATTATCGGGCGCTGTGCGGCAATCGGATTCTTTGCCCCCGCCAGCGACCCGCGCTATGGGCCGCGCCATGCAGCTCGATATCGACATCGAAGATTGGCCCGCAGGCGATTGGGAGGCATTGGCGATGCGCGCCGCCGCTGCTGCCGGAGAAGGCGAGCCGCTGCTGGCCCATCCGCGCCTTGTTGCCAGTGTGCTGTTCACCTCTGACGCCGAAGTGCACACGCTCAACCGTGAGTGGCGCGACCGGGACAAGCCCACCAATGTGCTCAGCTTCCCGATGCTGGAGCGTGCCGAACTCGAAGGCCTAAGCCCCGATGGCCCGCCCGAAATGCTCGGTGACATTGCGCTTGCGCATGAAACCTGTGCGCATGAGGCGGCGCAAAAGGGGATCAGCCTTGAAGCCCACGCGGCCCATCTGATCGTCCACGGCCTGCTCCATCTCGCCGGTCACGACCACGTCGATTCCGACGAACAGGCCGAGGCGATGGAGGCTCTGGAAACCCGCATACTTGCCAAACTGGGCATCGCTGACCCATATGGCGACAGGTAGCAACAGGAGCCCCACGCAAGGCCATGGCCGATTCCCATTCGTCTGCATCCCCATCGGGAGAAGCGGACAGTAGCAGCGGACTGATGTCGGCGCTTCGCAAGATGCTCGGGCTTGAAGGGGCGCGCTCCCTGCGCGAACAGCTTGAGGAAGCGATCGACGAGCACGAGGACGAAAACGGCGCCTCGGGCAGCGAAGACCGCGCTGGCGCCAGTGGCGATCTGTCGCGGGTGGAGCGGCAGATGCTGCGCAACCTGCTGCACTTTTCCGAACATGATGCCGATGATGTTGCCGTGCCGCGCGGCGCAATCATCGCAGTGGATGCCTCGATCAGCTGGGAGGAGATGGTCGCCGCCTTCTCCGAACACGGCCATTCGCGCATGCCGGTTTACCGCGAGACGCTGGATCAGGTGATCGGGATGATCCACATCAAGGATGTGTTCCCCTTCCTGGCCAATGGCACGCCGCCGCCTGCTGACTGGACCACGCTGATGCGCCAGCCGCTTTATGTGCCGCAAGCACGCGGGGCGCTCGATGTGCTGGCCGACATGCGCACCCAGCGCGTGCACCTTGCCATCGTGCTGGACGAATTTTCGGGCACCGACGGGCTCATCACCATCGAAGACCTCGTCGAGGAAATCGTCGGTGATATCGAAGATGAACATGACGAGGCCCCGCAGGAGCTGATCACCCCGATCGGGGAGGGCATGTGGGATATCGACGCGCGCGCCGAGCTGGATGACATTGCCGAAAGGATCGATCCGCGCCTTGCCGAAGTGGTAGAGGCGGTTGATACCATCGGCGGCCTCACCTTCGTGCTGGCCGAAGCGGTGCCGCCGGTCGGCACGGTGGTGGAACATCCCAGCGGTTGGCGCATTGAAGTGACGGCAGGCGATGAAACCCACGTCACCCGGCTGCGATTGCACCCCCCGATGACCGAGGAAGACGTGCAGTAGGCGCAACTTTTTGCGCTCTTCCACATTTTTTCTTCGATTTTTTGCATCCGATGGCGCGCGCGGGCGTATCTTCTGGCACTGAGGAGATATGAGAATGCCCGCACGCCGCTTGCCGCCCCTTCGCGCACTTGAAGCCTTCATGCGTACCGTCCGGCTGGGGTCGGCGCGGGCGGCGGCCGAAGAGATCGGATTGAGCCCGTCTGCCCTGTCGCGGCGGATCAGCAACCTCGAAGAATTCGTCGGCAAGAAGCTGTTCACCCGCGCGCGGCAATCGATGCAGCTGACCGATGAAGGTCAGGCCTTCTACGAGGCGGTGAACCCGCATATGGAGGCGCTGGCCCGCGCCGTTGAGAGCCAGTCGGACAATATCGCCCTGCTGCGCCTGCGCTTGGGCGTCTTGCCGATGTTCGGCAGCCAGCGCCTGTTCCCGCGCCTTGGCGAACTGCGCAAGCGCCACCCGCTGCTCCACATCGACATCGACAGCGCGCCGCATCTGGAAGACCGGGTGGGCGACACGCTGGATGCCGCGATCATCCTGTCGCGCGGGCCGGCCTCGGGCCTTCACGCGGTGCGGCTCGACCATAACCTTGTCCATGCGATCTGTTCGCGGGACATCGCCCGCACGATCGGCCCGGACATCACCCCCGAAACGATGGCCAAACAGACCTTCCTCATTCACAATGAAATGCCCGAAAGTTTCGTCGCTTGGCGCAAGGCCAACGGGCTGGAGACGATGGATCTTACTGCCATCGACCATTACGATTCAGGCGCGCTGATGCTGGAGGCGGCCGCCCAGGGCCTCGGCATTGCGATCATGCACGATGATCACCTGCGCCGTGCCAACGATAACCGCCTGATCAACCTCCCCGGAAAGCCGGTGGAGAGCCCGTACAGCTACTGGTTCGTGTGCAAGCCGGTGGCGCTGGAAAGCCGCCCGGTGCGGATCTTCCACGATTGGCTGGTGCGCGCAGGGTTGTAATTCCGGCGCGTCTGCGGGCGCATTGCCCGGCGCTTTCCTACTCGGATCGCGGGTGACACACTCGCCGCGATGGCCCATCCTGAAACCCGCGCTGACCTGCCTTCATCGCGCAGGCAGGCTGGCAGGGATTTCGTTTTCTGGACAGTGTCTCATGTGTCTCCAACACTGCGGCGGGCACCTGCTTCAGTCCGCGATTTCAGCCTTGGGTTCATAACGCACCGGTGCGACCGTATGCGCAAAGGGGCGCAGGGGACGCCCAAGGATTTCGATCAGGCCTTCCTCGATCCGGCGGCGCGATTCCTGGCTGATTGCCTTGCGGCCCTTGAAGTCTTCGGGGCTGAAGGGCTCAAGGTAATGCAGCGCGACCTTGAAGCTGCCCTTGCGCGAGAGCACCCGCTTGGCGTTGTTGACCCCGCCTTCCTGACCGATCCAGCCGATCCATTCGGCAACCGCGCCGTAATCGACGATCACCGGCTGCACCAGCACGCCGGGCGGCGGCGGTTCAAGCACCGAGAGCATCGAGGTCTTGAAGGGCAGCAGCGATTGGCCGTCGGTGGTGGTGCCTTCGGGGAAGACGGTCACCGACCAGTTATCGACCAGTGCTTCCTTCAGGGCGTTGATCTGCTCGGCCACGCCCATGCGGTGTTCGCGTTTCACAAACACCGTGCGGTTGAGGCTGGCAAGCCAGCCCACCACCGGCGCTTCGGCCAGTTCGGCCTTGGCGACAAACGCCGTCCCGCTTGCCCCTGCCAGCGCGAGGATATCCATCCACGAGACGTGGTTGGCCACAAAGAACACATCGCGCTTCAGATGGGTGCCATGCACCACCACCTTTGCCCCGCACACCCGCGCCGCATAGCGCAGGAACAGCATCGGGAAGGGCGACCCATAGGACAGCGCCCGGTACAGGTAGTGCAGCGGCACGAACACCAGCAGCAGTCCGATAAGGCCGGCAGCGCGCAGACCGATGCGCAGCCATCCGGCAATGCTGACCGGGGTTGCCTCGCCCCGCGCGGCTGCCTCGCGCAATTCGGCTTCGGTCATGGTGCAGCTTTAGTCATTGCGCGAGAGCCGCACACCATAAAGCTCCATGCGGTGATCGACGAGACGATAGCCCAGACGCTCGGCGATCTGGCGCTGGAGCGCCTCGACTTCGGGATCGACGAATTCCACGACCTTGCCGGTTTCCACATCGATCAGGTGATCGTGATGGGCTTCGGGCACGGGTTCATAGCGCGAGCGCCCGTCGCCGAAATCGTGGCGATCAAGGATGCCCGCTTCCTCGAACAGGCGCACGGTGCGGTACACGGTGGCGATCGAGATGCGCGGATCGACCGCAGCAGCGCGGCTGTGGAGCAGCTCCACATCGGGGTGATCGTCGCTTTCCGACAGCACCTTCGCGATCACGCGGCGCTGTTCGGTGATACGCAGACCCTTTTCGGCGCAGAGTTGTTCAAGATCGATTTTCTGGGTCAAGGAAAGCTCCATCGCCAGGCGGGTCCCTTTCGGATGCGACCCCCCAAAAGCATTGCAGCCCCATCCCATAGAGGGACGAGGCTGCTTGCTCAAGCGGGCTTGCCGCCCTCTCAACAGGGGCGGTTTGCGAACCGAAGGCGCGAAGGATCAGGCCTTCTTGGTGCGGCGGCCCTTGGGCGCGGGCGTGCCGGGCTTGCGGCCAAGGCCGATCTTCTTGGCCAGATCGCGGCGCTTTTCCGCATAGTTGGGTGCAACCATCGGATAATCGGCCGCAAGGCCCCAGCGGGCGCGGTATTCTTCGGGGCTCATGTTGTAATTGGTGCGAAGATAACGCTTGAGCATCTTCAGCTTCT
>JAGKSZ010000074.1 GCA_018991295.1 Porphyrobacter sp.
CAACCAGCGCATCCATTTCGGTGACGCGGGCAGGATCGCCATCAAAGTCGCGGATCTGCGCCTTGGGGTAGCGCGTGGCCAGATCGCCCGCATCGGCATTGGGATCGGCCTGCGCCTTGAGATCGGCCTGCGCCGCGGCAATATCCTTGTCCGAATAGGGCACGCCCACCGCCCGCAGCGCCGCAAGGTTCGCCGCCACATCGGGCACGTGGAGGTCGGTCTTGGCGAGGAAGGCGTAGCTGGGCATGATGCTTTCGGGCACCACGGCGCGCGGCGCCTTCAGGTGATCGACGTGCCAGGTGTCCGAATACTTGCCGCCCACCCGCGCCAGATCCGGCCCGGTGCGCTTTGATCCCCACTGGAAGGGGTGATCATACATGCTTTCAGCAGCAAGGCTGTAATGGCCATAGCGTTCGACCTCGTCCCGGAAGGGGCGGATCATCTGGCTGTGGCAGACATAGCAGCCTTCGCGCACGTAGATGTCGCGGCCCGCCTGTTCCAATGGGGTGTAGGGGCGCATCCCCTCCACCGCCTCGATGGTGTTATCGATCCAGAACAGCGGCGCGATTTCCACGATCCCGCCGATCGCCACCACGCCCAGCGTTGCCGCAGCGAGCAGAGTGACATTGCGTTCGAGCTTCTTGTGGCCTTCAAAGGCACCTGTATTGGCAGTCTTGCTCATGGTCTTGGGTTCCTGCTGAGCGGTCATTCGGCGGGCTGCGCGGCGGCGGGCAGCGGGACATCGGCGGCGGGATCATGCGCGGTCTCGCCCATCGGGGCTTCCTCGCGCAGATGGCCGGCGATGGTCATGGCGATGTTCCAGGCCATGATCCCTGCCCCGGTGAGGTACATGAGGCCCCCCACAGCGCGCAGGATGTACATCGGGTGCAGCGCCGCGACCGTATCGACGAAGCTGTTCACGAGGTAACCGTCAGCCCCGTATTCGCGCCACATCAGCCCCTGGGTGATCCCCGCCACCCACATCGAGGCGGCGTAGAAAACGATCCCCAGCGTCGCGAGCCAGAAGTGCCAGTTGATCATCCGCAGGCTGTACAGCCGCTCACGGTTCCACAGGCGCGGGGTGAGGTAATAGACGCAGGCAAAGGTGATCATCCCGTTCCACCCCAGCGCGCCGGAGTGGACGTGGCCGATCGTCCAGTCGGTGTAGTGCGACAGGCTGTTCACCGCCTTGATGCTCATCAGCGGGCCTTCAAAGGTGCTCATCCCGTAAAAGGCGAGCGCCAGCACCATCATGCGGATGATCGGATCGGTGCGGACCTTGTCCCATGCGCCGTTCAGCGTCATCAGACCGTTGATCATCCCGCCCCAGCTCGGCATCCACAGCATCACGCTGAACACCATGCCAAGCGTCTGCGCCCAATCGGGCAGCGCGGTGTAATGGAGGTGGTGGGGCCCGGCCCAGATATACAGGAAGATCAGCGACCAGAAGTGGATGATCGACAGGCGGTAGGAGTAAACCGGGCGCCCGGCCTGCTTGGGGACGAAGTAATACATCATCGCCAAAAAGCCTGCGGTCAGGAAGAAGCCGACCGCATTGTGGCCATACCACCACTGGGTCAGCGCATCCTGCACGCCTGCAAAGGCGCTGTAGCTTTTGGCGCCCAGCAGGCTGACGGGCAGCGCGAGGTTGTTGACCACGTGCAGCATCGCAATGGTGATGATGAAGGCAAGGTAGAACCAGTTGGCCACATAGATATGCGGTTCGCGCCGGTTGAGCAGCGTGCCCACGAACACCGCCAGATAGGCAAGCCACACGATGGTCAGCCACAGATCGACATACCATTCAGGCTCGGCATATTCCTTGCCCTGGCTGATGCCGAGAAGGTAGCCGGTGGCCGCCAGCACGATGAACAGCTGGTATCCCCAGAACACGAAGCGCGCCGTAGCGGGCAGGGCCAGCGTGGTGCGGCAAGTGCGCTGGACGACGTAAAAGCTGGTCGCCAGCAGCGCATTGCCGCCAAAGGCAAAGATCACAGCAGACGTGTGCAGCGGACGCAGGCGGCCGAAATTGAGGTAAGGTTCAAGGTTGAGCTGCGGAAAGGCCAGCTGTGCGGCAATGAACACGCCTGCCAAAAGGCCCGCAATGCCCCAGAACATCGTGGCAATCACGCCCCAGCGCACCACGTCATCATCATAACGCGAAGGCCCCGGCGGCATCCGGAAGATGCCCTGCACCCGCGCCAGCGGATCATAGCTGGTGGCGGTGGCCACGATCAGGATCACCGCGACAAGCCCCACGATCCCCATGTGGATGGCAAAACCCGCATCCGGCGTGAGCGCAATGGCAGCGATGCTGGCAATGAGGACGCACGCCCACACCCCCAGCCGCTTAACGACTGTTTCCATGTTGATTTATCCCTTCCGTCAGCAGGTGCTTAACCTGCCAGCGCAATCCGTGTGTTTGACCGAAATCAAATTTGGCTAGTTTTTGCTGTCTTGCCCCTGCTGGCGCCCGGCGATCCGGGCGAGCGCGCCCACATCCCTGAGCGCGACCCTGGACCGGCCCTCGGTTGCCACAAGGCCCGCATCGCGCAGCTCGGTAAGCTGGCGGCTGACGGTCTCGATCGTGAGGCCTAGCGAATCCCCGATGTCGCGGCGGCTCATCGGCAGGGCAAAGGCGCAGGGGCCTTCAGTTGAACCGGTGAGCCGTTCGGCCATCGAAACGAGAAAATCGGCAATCCGCGCGGCGGCGGATTTATGCCCCATCTGCATCATCCGGGTGCGCGAGCGGTGGAGCGCCTGAAGCGAGCGGGTCAGCACCGATCGCAGCACCGCCGGATCGCCCTGTGCTGCATCAAGAAAACGGTCCGCCGGGAAGATCACGAGATCGCATGGCTCCAGCGCGATCAGCCGGAAATCGCCGTCACACTGGCGCAGCACAGACACCAGATCGCCCGCGAAATGGAAGGCCAGCACCTGTCCTCCGGGAAGGCCGCCCGCGTGGGGCGCAACCAGCTTGGCCGCGCCGCTGGCAATCCACACCAGCCGGTCAGCGTCCGGATCAGGGGCAAGCTGTGCGCCCTTGGCCAGCTGCCGCGCCTCGCCCAGTGCGCACAGGCGGTCAGCGGTTGGCGCATCGCCCGTGCCTTGCGGCAGAGCGGCGCGGAACGCGGCCATTCCCGTTTGCGGGGGCAGGGGGCTGAGGCTTGCCATGATGGATGCGGCAATGGGCCGGCAATGCGCAAAGGTCTTTGATCCGGATCAATGAGCGTGATGCGCCCGCAAGGCTATCCGGCCCGCACAGGCAGCAACCATCCTGGGCCGCATGGGCGCGGCCACTGCTGCTGATGAGGAAATGAAAATGAAGACTTATCTGATGCTTGCCAGTGCTGTTTTGGGCAGTGCCGCGCTGGCGCTGGCTGCAACGCCTGCCATGGCGCAGGACGGCGCGGCTGACCGTGCGGGCGATATCCAGATCAAGGTGCTGGGCACCTATGTGGCGCCCGATGGCAAGATCACCGATATCAATGTCAACCGGCCCGGCCTTCCTGCGACCTTGCAGACCAAGGCGAACGACAATGTCGTGCCGACGCTGGCGGTGGAATATTTCGTCAGCAACAATGTCTCGATCGAAACCATCGCCGGGACCACCCAGCACGATGTCGATGCGACCGCAGGCATCCCGGCAGGGGCCGAACTGGTCTCGAACGCGCTGCTGCTGCCTGCAACGGTGACGGCAAAGTATCACTTCGATCTGGGCCCCAAGCTGGGCGGCGTGAAACCCTATGTCGGTGCAGGCGCGGCCTATTTCATCTGGCTGAAGGATGATCCGGGCGCAGCGACCTTGCCGCTGGGTGTGACCGATACCGATCTGTCGGATGAATTCGGCCTTGCGCTGCAAGCGGGCTTCGATGTGCCGGTGAATGACAAGGGGCTGGGCCTCAGCCTCGATGTGAAGCGTTATTTCATCGATACCACCGCACGCTGGTATGCCGGCAACGTGCTGGCGATCGAGACCGAGCACAAGCTTGATCCCTGGGTCATCAGCGCCGGGGTCAGCTACCGCTTCTGACCGTCTCCCCCCCATTGATGGTCCGAAGCAGGCCCCGCCCGCCCCTTTTGGCTGGCGGGGCTTTTTCGTGGGCGGCGCAGGGGCCGGGCCAGGCTGGGGCTGATCGGGGCCAGACCCTGCGCAGACCCCTCTCAGACCCCCTCTCGCCCCCCGCCAGACCCCCCGCCAAGTGGGCATGGCGCAGGTGTTCCACGTGAAACACCTGCGCCATCGGGGAGCGGGGAGGGGGGATCAGAAATTGTACTGGGTCGAAAGCTGGACCCGCTGCAGATTGCCGCTGCGGCCATCTTCCAGCGTGCGGCTTGCATACATCACTTCGATCCCGACATTGAGCGGGCCGACCGGGTTCCAGATCAGGTTGGCAAAGGCGTTCCAGCTTTCGTCGGTCACCTGATTGGTGGTGAGCGCCACCGGGTTGTCGGCCTTGAAATATGAGCCAGCAATGTTGGAGCGCAGCCGGTCAGTCCATACATGGCGGTAGGCGGAAAAGCCCGACCAGGTGAAGATCGGATCAAGCGTGCCATCCGGCAGAATCGCCGCATCATTGACGATGTTGAGCCCGATATAGCGCCCCAGCCCATCGCCTGCGGTCGCCATGAACCTGAAGTCGTCCTTCGCGCCCACCTTGAGCTTGCCCGAAAGGCTGAGGCCATAGCCCCAGGCGGCATCGTCAACGCCCATTAAATCATCAGTGGAAACATGGAGTTGGCGCAGAATCCCGGCAGCGGTAAAGCTGCCCCAATCGCCGCTCCAGTTATAGCGGCCGATGATGTCGGGGATCTGATCATCGCCCGGCGTAACCATGCTGCCATTGCGCGCGGTGACCACGGTTTCGGGTTGTTCTACAGCCACTTGCAAGCCGCCCTTGGTATAGCGGATCAGCGGCTGGCGATCGAACACCGTCCCCGGCGTCACCCCGATGAAATCGAGCGAATCCGGCAGCGCCGTGACATTCTGGAAAGTCGACCAGCCCTGCCCGAAGGTCCAGTTGTCATAGTTGATCAGGGCATGGCGGATGCGCGGGGAAAAGCTGTTCGTGACCCGTTCGTTCCCGCCCTCGGTGACGTTGAAATCCAGCTCGATCAAGCTGTTAAGCTTGTGATCGGTGCCCACGTCCGTCTCGGTCTTGAACAGGAAGCGGGTCTGGCGCGCGGAAAAATCGGTGTCGAACCCGCTCGCCCGCCCGCCCACCGGAATGGAGGAGGGGAACAGGAAATCGCGCAAAATCGAATTGCCCGCCAGCTGCCCCCCGCTGGTGCGCTGGCTGACCGCATCAAGCTTCACATAGCCGCCATAGGTGACCCGGGTCTTGCCCATCCGGAAACCTTCGCCCGCTGGGATCGAAAATTCGATAAGCTTGTCAGACATTTCCGCCTGCCGGGCGGTAAGGGTGCGGGTCGTCTGCCCGGTTGCCTCAGCCTCGGCGCGCAACGCCTGCTGCTCGGTGCGGATTTCCTGAAGGGCGGCCGATGTCTGCGCCTGCGCCCCCGCATCGGCATCAAGCCGCGCGATCAGGCCTTCGACCAGCTTTTCCAGCCGGTCGAGCCGTGCATCAACGCTGGGTTCCTGCTGTGCCAGCGCGGGCGATGCGGTAAGCACGCTCGCTGCCAGCAGCGCCGCACGCAATGTGCGGGCCGCTCCCGATTGCAACATGTGACTCTCCCATTCTTTTTCTTATCCCTCTGACAAGATGGGCAAAGCAGCGCGGCGGGAACAGTTAGCGGATGGTCGTAAGACCTTTGTCTGATGGGGCGAGGGGTGTAGCCTGTTGTAAAACGGGTGCAGAACAAGGGAGAGTCGAGATGATCCACGCCGTAGAGCGGCCGCAAGCCGACACGCCGACCCATTGCAGCCCGGCGCAATATGACGCGATGTACCGCGCCTCGGTGGAGAGCCCGGATGCATTCTGGCTGGAACAGGCGCAGCGGCTCGATTGGGTCAAGGCGCCGACCATCGGCGGGGACTGGTCCTACGATCCCGTCGCGATCAAGTGGTTCGAGGACGGGCAGCTCAACCTCTGCCACAATGCAGTGGACCGGCATCTGCCCCATCACGCCGACAAGGTGGCGCTGATTTTCGAGCCCGACGATCCGGCCAGCGCAAGCCGCACCCTGACCTATGGTGAGCTTCACGCCGAAGTCGTTCGCATGGCCAATGCACTGAAAAAGCTGGGTGTCACGCGCGGGGAACGGGTGACGATCTATATGCCGATGATCCTCGAAGGGGTGGTCGCCATGCTTGCCTGCGCCCGCCTTGGCGCTGTCCATTCGGTGGTGTTCGGCGGTTTCTCGCCCGAGGCGCTTGCAGGCCGGATCGAAGATTGCGGCAGCCGCTTTGTCATCACGGCTGACGAGGGCCTGCGCGGCGGCAAGCGCGTGCCGTTGAAGGCCAATGTCGATGCGGCTCTCACCCTGGCCGCCCATGCGACCGAGGTTGCAGGCGTGCTGGTGATCCCGCACACTGGCGGCGATATTGCCATGGTGGAAGGCCGCGACCATTGGCTGGCCGACCTCGCCAATGGCGATGATTGCCCCTGCGAGGTGATGAACGCGGAAGATCCGCTGTTCATCCTTTACACCTCCGGCTCCACGGGCAAGCCCAAGGGGGTGCTCCACACCACCGGCGGCTACGGCGTGTGGACGGCGACGACCTTCCATTACATCTTCGATTACAGACAAGGCGAGGTGTTCTGGTGCACCGCCGATATCGGCTGGGTCACGGGGCACAGCTATGTCGTTTACGGCCCTTTGTTCAACGCTGCGACCGCGGTGGTGTTTGAAGGCGTGCCCAATTACCCCGATCACGGGCGGTTCTGGGATGTGGTGGACAAGCATCAGGTCAACATCATCTACACTGCCCCCACCGCCATCCGCGCCCTGATGCGCGAGGGCGACCACCATGTGACCAGCCGCAGCCGCGCATCGCTGCGGCTGCTCGGCAGCGTTGGTGAGCCGATCAATCCCGAAGCATGGCGCTGGTATTTCGACGTGGTGGGCGAGGGTCGCTGTCCGGTGATCGACACCTGGTGGCAGACCGAAACCGGGGGTTGCATGATCACCACGCTCCCCGGCGCGCACGACATGAAGCCGGGGAGCGCAGGCCTGCCGTTCTTTGGCATCCGCCCGCAACTCGTTGATAATGAGGGCGGCGTTCTGGATGGCGCGGCCGAGGGCAACCTGTGCATCACCCATAGCTGGCCGGGTCAGGCGCGCACCGTCTACGGCGATCATGACCGCTTCGTGCAGACCTACTTCAGCACCTACAAGGCCAAGTATTTCACCGGGGACGGGTGCAAGCGTGACGAGGATGGTTACTACTGGATCACGGGCCGGGTCGATGATGTCATCAATGTCTCGGGGCACCGCATGGGCACGGCCGAAGTCGAAAGCGCGCTGGTGCTGCATACGCTGGTGGCCGAGGCGGCGGTCGTCGGATATCCGCATGATATCAAGGGGCAGGGCATCTATTGCTACGTAACCCTTAACGCGGGCGAGGAAGGCAGCGATGCGCTGCTGGCGGAATTGAAGGCCCATGTGAGGAAGGAAATCGGCCCGATCGCAACGCCCGATGTGATCCACTTTACCGATGGCTTGCCCAAGACCCGGAGTGGCAAGATCATGCGCCGCATCCTGCGCAAGATCGCCGAGAATGATTTCGGTGCGCTGGGCGATACCTCGACGCTGGCCGATCCCTCGCTGGTCGAACGGCTGATCGAAGGCCGGCAGAACCGCTGACGCCATGACGGGCCGCATCGTCATTGCCGATGATCACCCGCTGTTCCGCAGCGCGCTGGCCCATGCTGTCGGCAAGGTGTGGGACGCGGGCACGATCATCGAGGCGAGCTGCGCTGCCGAGGCGCGCGCTGCGCTGGGCGAGGGCGGGGTGGAGGCGCTGCTGCTTGATCTGCACATGGCCGATTCCAATGGCCTCAGCGTGTTGATGGATCTGCGGCAGGATTACCCGGCGCTGCCCATCGTGATCGTCTCGGCATCCGAGGAACCGCGCGTTGCCGCGGCGGCAGCGCAGCTGGGTGCGGCGGGTTTCATCCCCAAATCGGCAAGCCTCGATGCCATGCGCGAAGGGCTGGCGGCCGTGAAAGAGGGGGACGCATGGTTCCCCGCTGGCGGCACGGGCACGGACGATGATCTTGCCCGCATCGCCAGTCTGACCCCGGCGCAGCGGCGCATTCTCGGCGCGATCCGGCAGGGCCTGCTGAACAAGCAGATTGCCTATGAACTGGCGATCAGCGAGGCCACGGTAAAGGCGCATATCACCGCGATCCTGAGAAAGCTTGGGGTTGGCAGCCGCACGCAGGCGGTGTTGCTGGCGGCCAAGCTGGATGTCGATCAGCCGGTGGCGGATTCCGCGCGGGCCTGACCTTCGGGCGCTGCGCCTTGGGCAAGGCAGGTCGCAATCAAGGCCCTGAGCGCGGCCGGGGCTGCGGGCTTGAGCAACCGGTTTGCCCCCATCCGCGCAGCGGCGGCCTCAGTCTCCTCTGAGGCTTCGGCGGTCAGCAAGATCGCAGGCGGGCGCGTGCCCCAGCCTTCGCACAGCATCGCAAAGGCAGCATCACCGCGCTCGGCATCGTCGAGCCGGTAGTCCATGATCGCCACGTCGGGTGCTTGCACCATGGCCGCCTGCGCCTCGGAGAGGCTGGCGGCGGTGGTGACAATCAGCCCCCAGCGTTCCAGCAGCGCCGCTGTTGCCGCAAGCGCGGCTCGTTCATTGTCGACCACCAGCACCCGCGCATTGCCCATGCCGCCTGCGGTGCGAGCGGGAACGATCCGAAAGGCCGGCGCGGCCTCCCGGCGCAGCACCGGCAGGGCAAGCGCGAAACGGCTGCCGCGCTCCGGGGTCGACATCGTTTCCACCTCGACCCCCAGCAGCCGCGAAGCGCGCCGCACGATCGCAAGGCCAAGGCCCAGCCCTTCGCGATCGGTGGAAGCGCCGCGCTCGAACTCGCCAAAAATGCGCTCGATATCCTCAGGGGCGATGCCGCGGCCGGTGTCATGAATGCAGATCACCGCTGCATCCCCGCGCCGCCGCACCCCGATCAGCACACCGCCCGTTGCCGTGTAGCGCACTGCATTGCTCAAGAGATTGCGCAACACCGCGGTCAGCAGCGCGCGGTCGGCCTCTACCCATACGCTGGTTCGCACACGCCTGAAGCTCAGGCCCTTGGATTGCGCCTGAAGGGTGAATTCGCGTGCGACATCCTCGAACAACTGATCGAGCGCGATGGGTTCTGGCGCTGGTACGATACCGCCGCTGTCGAGCTTGGAAATCTCCAGCAGCACCCGGATCAACCGGTCGGCAGCGACGATCGAGCCATCAAGATCGGCCACCAGCCGTTCCAGCGCCGGTTGCCCCGAAACCTCCTCGCCCAGGGCCGAAGCGAACAGGCGCGCGGCGTTCAGAGGCTGGATGAGGTCATGGCTGGCAGCGGCAAGAAAGCGCGTCTTGGACTGCGTTGCCTGTGCCAGCAGCGCATTGGCCGCGCTCAGCTGGCGGGTGCGCTCTGCGACCTTGTCCTCCAGTGCCTGTTCAGCCCGGCGATCCAGCGTGATGTCGGTATAGGAGGTGGTGTAGCCGCCGCCCGGCGTCGGTGCGCCGACGATCCGCAGCACCCGGCCATCATGCTGGACCCGCTCTATCCGGTGTTCGGTTCCGGCGCGCATATATGTCAGTCGGCGCTCGACCTGCTCGGTGATCTCGGCCTCGGACAGATTGCCGCGGGAAAGGTTGAAGCGGATCAGCGCCGCAATCGGGGTGCCGACACTGACAAGGGTATTGGGCAGATCGAACAATTCCTGATAGCGGCTGTTCCACGCCACCAGACGCATCTCGGCATCCACCAGAGCCACGCCCTGATCGATGCTTTCGATGGCGGTCTGGAGCAGATCGGCGGAAAAGCTGAGGCGGCGCTGGGTTTCGTCGAACATGGCGACGACTTCGGGCAGGGGGATGGGATCGCCGCCGGCCCATGATCCCACCAGCATCCGCGCAGATGATGTGCCGATCACGCCCGATATGACCCGCTCGGCCAGTTCCAGCACCGCAGCGCCCGCCGGATCGCCGTTGCGCAAGCGCAGCGGGGCAAGGGCCGCATCAGCGCGTTCTCGTCCGACAAACTGGGCAAGCAGCGCGCGCACATCGCCCACGCGCTTGGCTGTGGCAAGGCGAGGGAGCGCACCGGGCATGGGTGTGCCGACAAAGGCGGCAGCCTGTGCTGCATCGAGCAGCGAAGGGCTGACCAGCCCGGACACGACCCAGTAAAGCGCGGCATTGATCCCGAGGCTCAGCACGACGCCCGAGACCAGCGGATCGGGGTGGATGCTGAATGGCGGGGGTGTTCCGGCGGCGGCGGGCAGGATCAGCAGCACCAGCCACAGGACAAATCCGGTGGCAAGGCCCATCAGCATCCCGGCCCGGTTGCCGTGCTGGCTCACCATGCCCAGCACCAGCCCCGGCGCGAATTGTGCGGCGGCCGCAAAGGCGAGGGTGCCCATCCCGGCAAGATCGGTGATCCCGGCAAAGCCGCGGTAGAAGGCATAGGCCGCGCCCAGCAGCGCCGCGATGACCAAGCGGCGGATCAGCAGCAGGCGCGCAGGCATGCGGCTGCGGTCGCCGCGCCCGGCGAGCGCGCGCCGCAAGATCAGCGGGCCGATCAGATCGTTGGTGATCATGATCGACAGCGCCACGCAGGCCACTACGATCATGCCGGTCGCCGCCGAAAAGCCGCCGAGGAACACCAGCACCGCCAGCCACGGAGCACCACTGGCCAGCGGCAGGGCGAGCACCATGGTATCAGGGTCAGTCCCCGGTGGCAGCACCGCCAGACCCGCCAGCACGATCGGCACGATCGCGGCTGCGGTCAAAACAAGATAGGCCGGGAACACCCAGCGCATCGCCGGGCTGGTGCGCTCGTCAGGTGCTTCGATGAAGGTCATGTGGAACTGGCGCGGCAGGCACAGGATCGCAGCGGCGGCAATGATGGTGAGAACGGCAAAGCGCGCATCGATCTGGCCGGGCGCGAACAGCGCGGGTGCGGGCGCTGAAGAAGGTGCGCTTTCGCCTTTCAAAAGCAGGACGATGGCCAGTGCGCCAACTGCCAGCAGTGCAGCAAGCTTGACGACCGCTTCCAGCGCGATGGTGAGCACCAGCCCGGCATTGTCGCCCGAACGATCGGCGCGGCGCGAGCCGAACATGATTGCAAACAGACCCATCAGAGCGGCCACGATCAGCACCAGCTCGTCTGCTGCCACCTGCATGCGCAGATCGGGTGCCATCAGCAGCAGCGTCGTTCCTACCGCTTCGAGCTGAAGCGCCATGTAGGGCAGAGTCCCGCAAGTCGCGATCACCGTGACCAGTGCGGCCAGCGATGCGCTCTTGCCGTAGCGGGCGGACAGGAAGTCCGCGATCGAGGTTGAATGCTGCGCCTTGGCCTGCGCGAGTATCTTTCGCACGAGCCCGAAGCCGAGCGTGAAGACGAGGATCGGGCCGAGGTAAATGGGCAGGTAATCAAGGCCGTTGGTGGCCGCTGTGCCGACGCCCCCGAAGAAGGTCCAGCTGGAACAATAGACTGCCAGGCTGAGACCGTAGATGCCACCTGCGCGCTGCGAAAGCCAGCCATCGCCCGGCGCCTGTCCATCCCGCCAGGCGGCCAGCCAGAACAGCGCCCCCAGATAGAGTGTGGCGGCAGTCAGCGCCGCGCCCAGCATCATGACCCCATCCCTCTCCCTCGCTCGCAAGCTACTGCAAGCGCGAACATATGCAAAGGGCGGCACCCACTGGTGGATACCGCCCCTTGCTTTGCGACCCTTGCAGGCTTGGTTATTCGTCGATGTTGCGGCGGAAGGTTTCAGGCAGGAACAGCAGACCCGCCACCACGGTCAGGCAACAGATCAGGATCGGGTACCACAACCCGTAGTAGATATCCCCCGTCGCTGCGACCATCGCGAAGGCGGTGGTGGGCAGGAAGCCGCCGAACCAGCCATTGCCGATGTGATAGGGCAGGCTCATCGCGGTGTAGCGGATGCGGGTGGGGAACAATTCCACCAGCAGGGCGGCGATCGGGCCATAAACCATCGTCACCAGCAGCACGAGGAAGGTCAGCACCGCGATCACGACGGGCGTGTTGATCTGCGCCGGGTCAGCCTGGGCCGGGTAACCCGCCGCTGCCAGCGCGGTCTTCAGTTGTTCCTGAAAGGCCGCGATGGCGATCTTGCGTTCTTCGCCTGTCACCTTGGCCGGATCAGGCGCGGTGAAGGCCTGTCCGCCGATCTTGACCTCGGCAATGCTGCCTGCCTGCGCTTCGACCTTGGTGTAGCTCACCGCGCTCTTGGCAAGGAAGGACTTGGCGATGTCGCAGCTTTTGGCATCGAACTTGTTCTTGCCGATGGGATCGAACTGGACCGAGCAATCCTCATTGTTGACGATCACGCTCACCGGAGCGGTCGCCTGCGCCCGGGCGAGTGCCGGGTTGGCTGCCTCGGCCAGCAGGTGGAATGCGGGGAAGTAGGTCACCGCCGCGAGCGCGCAGCCCGTCAGGATGATTTTCTTGCGCCCGATCCGGTCCGAAAGCCAGCCGAAGAAGATGAAGAACGGGGTGCCGATGGCGAGCGCCACTGCGATCAGGATGTTGGTGGTCGCACCATCGACCATCAGCATCTTTTCCAGGAAAAACATTGCGTAGAACTGGCCAGTGTACCATACCACCGCTTGGCCCGCGACCGCACCGAGCAGCGCGATCAGCGCCCAGCGGCCATTCTTCCAGTTGCCGAAGGCCTCTGAAATCGGCGCCTTGGAATTGGTGCCTTCTTCCTTCATCTTCTGGAAGACCGGGCTTTCCTGAAGCTGCATGCGGATCCACAATGAAACCCCGAGCAGAATCGCCGAAACGAGGAACGGCACGCGCCAGCCCCATTCCTTGAAGGCTTCCTCGCCGATCATCGTGCGGGTGCCGATCACCACCAGCAGCGCGGCAAACAGGCCGAGCGTCGCGGTGGTCTGGATGAAGCTGGTGTAGAGCCCGCGCTTGTTGTTGGGCGCATGTTCGGCGACATAGGTGGCAGCACCGCCATATTCGCCTCCCAGCGCAAGACCCTGAAGCAGGCGCAGAGCAACCAGCATGATCGGAGCGGCCACGCCGATGCTGGCATAGGAGGGCAGCACGCCGACAGTGAAGGTCGCCGCCCCCATCAGGCCCATGGTCACAAGGAAGGTATATTTGCGCCCGACCAGATCGCCCAGCCGTCCGAACACCAGCGCGCCGAAGGGACGCACGGCAAAGCCTGCGGCAAAGGCGGCAAGCGCAAAGATGAAGCCGGTGGTCTCGTTCACCCCGGAAAAGAACTGTGCCGAAATGATCGTGGCCAGAAGGCCATAGAGGTAGAAATCGTACCACTCGAACACCGTGCCCAGCGATGAGGCGAGGATGACGCGTTTTTCCGTCCCCGTGGCCTCGTGATGCTTGGGCATGGCGCCATCAAATGCCGTTGCCATTATCCGTCTCCCGCTTGTGCGCCCGATCCCAGCGGCCCCGATCCCTGAACGAGGGGCCACACCTGTCGAGGCGTGCAAAGTCGCCCTTAACGGGGTGCGGGGATAGCTAGACCTTGGTCGGATAGGCGGCGGCGGTGCGCATTATTCGTTCGCGGGGGCGAAGGTGAAGCGCAGGGTGGGGGTTTCGATCACCAGCTGGCGGCGATCGAGTGTGGTGGTGTAGCGCTGCGCCTCGCCAAGCCCTGCGGCAAGCTGATCGCCAAAACTGGGCTGGGGGCAGAGCATCTTGGTGCTCGCGACAGGGCCGAAGCTGATTGCGGCAGCGCCGTTGACCGGCTGGCCTGCGGTCCAGGTGGTGCGGCCCCGGTTGCAATCGAGCTGCACTGCCGCTTCCCCGCCATCACTGAAGGCGAGCGTGTGGCGCGCCTGCAGGGCGGGCGTCAGCGTGGTGGTGCTGCCCGAGGTGTCGATCGCCACAAGCCGCCATTCGCTGCCCGCAAGTGGGTGGGCGTCGGGAATGGTCGCGCAGGCGGCCAGAGAGAGGGCGAGCGTTGTGGCAACAGTCTTGGTGCGAAGGATCATCGCGAAATCTCCCCGGTTGTCTGTCCCTGCCACTAGCGCCGCGATCCTGAATGCAAGCCGACCGGCAGGAACGCACAGGAGCACGAAAAAGCCGCCGGAGCGCGAACCCCGGCGGCCTTTTTCAAGCCGTCATGGCGCAGGCGATCAGCCTTCGCGGGTACCCGAAAGCGGCATGGCGCCGAAGGCCCCTGCATTGACCGAACCGGTCAGCGTGTCGCCATCGATGGTCGCTTCGCAATCGAGCGTCATCGGCATGGGCACGACCATGTTCATCTTCCACTTGATGGTGTTGCCTTCGACGGTGCCGCCGGCAATGTCCATCGAACCGAGGCTGCCGACCAGCGAGCCGCTGAAGGTATCGCCATCGGGCACCACGGTGAGCGTGCCGGTCTGGTCGCCCATCGGGCTCTTGACGGTGGTTTTGTAAGTACCTGCAACGGACATGATCCATCTCCTCCATTAGGTCCGGACCATTGGCGACCCGGCTCTTAGCTTTGCGCTATTTACACGAGTGTCAGCGCGCTTCAACCGCATTCGGGCTGAAGCGCGCTGACGATTTTTCCGCTTATTCGCCTTCCATCTCGCGCTGCTCGATAGGCAGGCCGAGCGGTTCGAGCTGGGCGCGGACCTTGCTGGCATCGCCAACCACCACCCACACGAACTTGTCGGTGTCGATTGCGGCGCGTGCTGCGGCATCGAGGGCCTCGGTGGTCTGCGCTTCGTAGATGCCGGCGAGCTTTTCCTGATAATCGTCAGGGCGGCCATAAAGGGCATTGCTCTGCATCGCGCCGAGCACGGCGGGGGAGGGTTCAAACCGGCCCGGCAGCGCGCCGATGTCATTGGCCTTGTAACGCTCCAGTTCTTCGGCGGTGATGCCCTTGGTGGTCAGGAATTCGCGCGTCTCGCGGATCATCTCTGCGATTGAATCTCCGGTGCGGTCGGCCTGCACACCGCCCGAGATGGCATAAACCACCGCGTTCTCGCGCGCCTGCGCCCCGCCACGCACACCGTAGCTCCAGCCCTTGGTCTCGCGCAGGTTCATGTTGAGCCGCGCAAGGAAGTTGCCTCCCAGTGCGTTGTTGGCGCTGTTGAAGGCGACGAAGGCCTCATCGCCCGCATCGAGCGGCGTGACCTGCGCGCCGACGATGAAGCTCTGCGGGGAATTGGGGCGGTTGACGAGGATGATCCGCCCGCCTTCGGCCACCCGGTTGGCGGCGAAGTTCTTGGTGCCCTTGGGCGCGGCCGGGGCCTTCCAGTCACCGAAGGTCGCATTGAGCGCCGTGACAATCTCGGCCAGCGGCTTGTCGGAGATGACGAAGACTTCGCCGTTGTCGGGCCGGATCCAGCTGTCCTTGAAGGCTATCAGATCATCGCGGGTGACCGCACTGACGCTCTGGACTGTGCTGACCCCGCCATAGGGCGTGCCCGCGCCGAACAGGACGGGCGCAATGGTGCGCTGGGCGATAGCCTGCGGGGTCTTCATCGCCTGACGGATGCCGGTGACCGTCTGCGTGCGCACACGTTCGAGGTCTTCGGGGTTGAAGGCCGGCTCGCGCATGATCTGGCGCATCAGATCGAGGCTCGGGGCAAGGTTGGCGCTGAGCGCCTGAAGCGTGAAGCTCGAACGATCATCGCTGCCGCCTGCCGAAACACTGGCGCCCAGCCGCTCGCCTGCCTCGGCAATCTGCTGCGAGGTCAGGTTCTTGGTGCCCTCGTCAAACAGCGCGAGGGTGAGGCCCTGAAGACCTTCCTTGCCGACCGGATCGGCCGCGCCGCCTGCATTGAAGCTCATCGACACCCAGGTTGCGGGCACTGCGGTGCGCCGGGCATAGGTGACTTTCATCCCGTTCTTGAGCGTGGCGCGTTCCAGATCGGGGAAATCGAGCTTCGCGATGGTGTCGATCGGCGGCTTGGGCCGTTCAACCGAGACGCTGATGGTTTCGGCCGCACGGTCACGTTCCGATGCATTCTCGCCATCGGCCTTTACCGATGCAGCTTCCTGATAGGTCGCATCGCGCGCGCCGGGCTCAAGTACCACAGTCATCGCCGGGCGGGTCATCCAGCGAGCCATGGCCGCCTTGATGTCAGCAGGGGTGAGTTTCGCCAGTGCATCGAACTCGCGGGCATAGAAGGCGGGATCGCCCGCCAGCACCTTGCCTTCCGCGAGCGCCTGCGCCTTGCCTGAGAAGCCGCCGACCTGCTCCAGCCCGCGGATCGTGCGGGCAAGATTGCTGGTGACCGCGCGGCGCACTTCGTCCTCGCTCGGGCCTTCGGCGATCATCTTCGCCACGACTTCATCCATGCGCTTTTCGACCGCCGCCAGATCGCCGCCCTGCTTAACCGTCGCCCCGACGCTGAGCATGCCGATGCGCTGGAAGGCAGAATTGCCTGCCGAGACATTCACCGCCAGCTGCTCATCGCGCACCAGCACATTGTCGAGCCGGCTGGAGGACAGGCCGCCAAGGATCGATGCGCCCACTTCAAGCGCGATGCGGTCCTTGCCGGTGATGCCTTCGACCGGCCAGTAACGGGTGATGCTGGTGGCGGCGACCTGATCCTTGAAGGTCTTGCGCACCGGCGCGGCAAGGGTCGGGACTTCGGCCTGCGCCGGATTGTTCACCGGCCCGCGGGCGATGGCACCGAAATACTTTTCGACCAGCGGCCGGGCTTCGGCCGGCGAGATGTCGCCGGCGATCACCAGCGTCGCGTTGTTGGGGCCGTACTTTTCGCGGAACCACGCCTTCACGTCTTCCATCGAGGCAGAATCGAGGTCCGCCATCGAGCCGATGGCTTCGTGGTGATAGGGGTGGCCGACCGGGAACAGGGTCTTCAGCACTTCTTCATAAACGAGGCCGCCCGGCTCATTGTCGCCCTGACGCTTCTCGTTCTGCACCACGCCGCGCTGGTTATCGAGCTTGCCCTGCGTCACCGCGCCAAGCAGGTAGCCCATGCGGTCGCTTTCCAGCCACAGCGCGCGTTCGAGGGCGGGGCGGGGGACGGTCTGGAAGTAGTTGGTGCGGTCAAACCAGGTCGTGCCGTTGTAATCGGTCGCGCCGATTTCCGCGAGGTACTGGAAATAGTCCGCCGGCGCGTTTTCCGATCCGTTGAACATCAGGTGTTCGAACAGGTGGGCAAAGCCGGTCTTGCCCTTGGGCTCGTCCTTCGATCCGACATTGTACCACACCGTCACATTGACGATCGGCGCCTTGCGGTCTTCGTGCACCAGCACGGTGAGGCCGTTTTCGAGCTGGAACTGCTGGTAGGGAATCTTGATCTGGCTGACCAGCGAGGGCAGGTCGGCGACCGGCTGCGGCCCGGCGGGGGCGGCAGCGGGTGCCGGGGCCTTTGCCGCAACAGGTGCAAAAGGCGCGGCCAGCGCAAGGGCAAGCGCCGAGAGGCTGGCGGCAGCGAAACGATGGGTCATGGACGAAAGCTCCGGTGTTGGGATCGGATGGTGAAGAATTGCGCCAGTCAGCGCGCGGTGGTGACAATCTTGCGGCTGCTGGCTTGCGCCAGCAGATCATCGCGCCAGAAGTGAACGGGCTTCAGCTTGTGTTCGACGAACAGCTTCATCTGGTCGGTGTAATGCGGACTCCGGGGCCGCGTGCTGGCGGCACCGAAAGGCTGGACCGAGCGTGATGTAACGCGCTGGCCTGGCTGCCATTCGATCCACATGATGAAGCTGTCGCCGTGCTTCAGGGAGAGGCGCCCGTCCTCGGCCACGTCCCAGGTGGTCGCGGCGCGCAGCGTATCCGATCCGCCATCGACGGGCAGATCCTTGTCTCCCTGCCGCAGCCGCACCAGATCGCCCAGCGGCGGGTCGAGCCGGCCAAAATGGGTCATCAGATGATCGCTGGCCGCTTGCAGCTTTTCCGCCACATCGGGGAAGGGCTTGTTGTTGTAATCGGCGGCCATGAAATCGCGGATCAGCAGCATCGCCAGCGCATCAGCGCGGCCTTGCCCATCCGAGGTAAAATCCCACCCCAGCAGCAGATCGCGCGCCTCGGCAAGTTGGCCGGTAGCCTTCAGGCCCTCAAGGCCGGCAAACATCCGCGCGACATAGCCTTCGCGTGCATAGCCGGTGTCATACTTGATCCGCTCCAGCGTCGCCCGGTCGAGCACCTGCGCCTTCGAAAGCAGTTCGTACGCGCGGCGCGAGCGGTTGGTTTGCTTCAATTCGATGCCCATCACCGGCGAGAACGCCTGAGGATCAAGATCGCTCCCGGCGCCCGCTGCGGTAAAGGGGGTGTTGTTCGAATTGTAGAGCCAGCCCGTGGCAGGGTTCACGATGCGCGGCAGGGAATTGTAATCCACCGCACCCTGCCAGATCAGATCGCTGCGGGTGCCGGGCAGAACGCCGCGCCAGTCGACTTTCACGCTTTCCGGGCGCGCCGGGATCGCGGCATTGTAGACATAGGCGATGGTGCCGGTCTTGTCGGCATAGATGAAATTGGTCGAAGGGATGGCAAGGCGCGCAAGCTGCGCTTCCCATTCGGCGAAGGTCTTGGCCTTGTTGAGGCGATAATAGGCATCGAGCTGCTGCAATTGTCCGATCCCGCCATAGCGCACGGCGAAGGCACCCTTTGCATTGCGGATAACCGGGCCGTGTGCCGAACGCAGCACCTCCTGCCGGATCGGCAGGACCAGCGGCCCCAGCTTGACCGGCAGCGTCACCCACTCACTCTCCAGATCGCGCCATTCGCCATCGAGCTTGTAGCGCATCCCGGTGTCGTCCAGCTCCAGCTGATAGACATCGATCATGTCGGGCGTGTTGACCGTATTCGTCCAGCCCAGATGTTCGTTATGGCCGAGGAAGGGGAAGGGCGATCCGGGGAAATTCGCGCCCGCAAAGTGCCAACCCTCGCCGCTTTCGACGACCAGTTCGTACCACGCCACTCCGCCGCGCAGGGGCTGATGCGAGTTCGAGACAAGGGTCGTGGTGCCGCCACCCTTTTGCGGCGCGACTGCAAAGGCGTTGGAGCCCAGATGCTCGGCATCCCCGCCCACCGGCAACACGAGGGTGCGGGCCTGTTTCGGGGCATCTTCCTTGCCCGATTCGGCCCCCGGCAAGGGCGGGCGCGGGAAGCCCGGAATGTCGGGACCGTGCTCGCGCCGCAGCGGCTCGCCTGCCACCAGCGGCCCGATCACGCCATCGAGCCCGAAGAAGAACGGCTGGCGCAGCGCAAAGCCAGCCGCCACGTCGATCCCCGCTACAGGAAAGAGGTTCGCCAGTTTCACCTCGTCCGGGTGTTCGGCGGCATATTGGTTGAGGCCCGCTGCATAGGCCTCGAACAATGCGCGGGTATCGGCGGGGAGTCGGGGGTATTCCCGTTCTGCCGTGCCGCGCGCATCGATCAGGTGGTAGACATAATCGACCTTCGCGCCTTCAGCCCCTGCAATTGCGCCGTAGCGGCCCCGGGACATGGCGACGACATCCTGTAGCGTGAAGAAATCATCCTCGGCATGGGCAATGGCGACACCATAAGCGGCATCGGCGTCGGTTTTCCCGGTGATGTGCGGCACGCCATAACCATCCCGGATGATCTCGGCAGAATAGGTGGCGGGGGTGGGCGGAGCTGAGGCGGTTGCCATGAACGGCTCCCAGGTAGCCAGCGCCGCTACTGCCAGCACAAGCACCCCCACCAGCGCAAAGGCGCCGCGCTTCACCCAGATCATGAGATCTCGGGGGGCGCCGGGTCCTTTAAAAAAAAAAAA
>JAGKSZ010000075.1 GCA_018991295.1 Porphyrobacter sp.
AACACCACGATCCGCACCTTCCCGGACAGCATCGGCGCCAACATCATCCATGGCGCCAAGCCGCTCGTGCCCTATCAGGCCGCGACCGAAGGCGCGGAGGTTGCCCCGACGATCGACCTCTCCGCCAACTGACGGGCGATGACGGGTCGCTTCCATCGGGCCCTGGCGGCCCTGCTGGCCTTGCTGGCAGGGCTGCTCGCGCCTTCGCTGCTGGCGCCGCTCGCGGCGCAGCCGCAGTTCCCCGAACTCACGGGTCGCGTGGTCGATCAGGCGGATATCCTCCCGCCCGAGGTCGAGGCGCGGCTGACCGCGCAGCTCGCCGAACTCGAGGCCACGACCCAGCGCCAGCTCGTGGTCGCGACCGTGGCCGATCTCGGCGGCTATGACATCGCCGACTACGGCTACCAGCTCGGGCGCGCCTGGGGGCTCGGCGATGCCGAGCGCAACGACGGCGCGCTGCTGCTGGTCGCGCCCAACGAGCGGCGCGTGCGGATCGAGGTCGGCTATGGCCTCGAGGGCTACCTGACCGACGCGCTCTCGTCGCTCATCATCCAGAACCGGATCATCCCGCGGTTCCGCGACGGCGATTTCCCCGGCGGGATCGAGGCCGGCACCGCCGCGATCATCGAGCAGTTGCAGCTCCCGCCCGAGGAGGCGGAGCGCATCGCCGCCAGCGCCGCGCAGCAGCGCAGCGGCAAGGGCGGCATCCCGGTCGGACTGATCTTCGTCCTGTTCCTCATCTTCATCTTCGTGGTCCTGCCGCTGATCCGCTCGGGCCGTTCGCGCAAATATGCCGCGCGCGGCGCCGGCCCCTGGGGCGCGCGCCCCTCGGCCGGGCGCACCGCACGCGACACCGCGACCGACATCATCCTGTGGGAGATCGGCAGCGCGATCATCCGCGGTGCCATGTCGGGCGGCGGCGGAAGCGGCGGCGGCGGTGGCAGCTGGGGTGGCGGCTGCTTCGGCGGCGGCGGCGGCGCGGGCGGCGCCTTCAGCCTCGGCCGGGGCAGCGGGACGCTCGATCCGGGCGCGCAGGGCCTGCCAGAAGGCCATCATCGACGGGTCATTGAGGAAGGCGGCCGGCCAGTTGCCGCCGCCGATCCGGGCGACCTGCCTTCCGATATGCTTGTTGCCGAGCGCCGATCCGGCCAGCACCCACGCCGTGCCAAGCGCCTCTCCGGCATCGGGGGCGGCGGGGCTGGCAAAAGGGGCGCTGGCGGGCGGGAGCCTGACGCCCAGCATGGCCAGATCGCGGGCCAGCAGCGGGGTCTGCACCGGCGGGGCAAGATCACCAGGGGCGTGGGCTGCCAGCCATGCCTCCAGCGGCAGGCGCGCGGCATATTGCAGGGCGAGGAAGCGGGTGTAATCAGCGCGGGTCTGCCAGCCGCTGGCTTCCTGCATCGCGGAATCGAGCAGATCGTGCGCGGCCATGGTGGCGGCGCGCAGATGGGTGCGCAGGCTTTCACCCGGCTCTGCTTGCGGCAGACCCTCCGATACTGGCACGCCTGCAAGCGGCGCCATGCGGCCCGTCCTTCCCGTCCGAATCGATCACGCAGCCTGCGCTGCCGAACATCCCGAGTGTAAGGCAAATTAGGCAAAAATTCGTGTCAATTTTCTCTGACACGATTGGCGTCGCATGGCAATTGCGGCGATTACGGAGCGAGCAGGCGTCCGCCTTCCTTGCGCACTGCGGCTTCAAGCGGGCCCTTCATCACCGAGAACAGCAACGGCAGGTCCATTTCGATCACCACGTCATGTTCGCGGATTTCCACCCCGCCGGGGATGGTCTGGCCCATCACTTCGGCGGTGATGGTCATGCGGTCCTCGTTTGGCCAGCCGGTGGTGACCCTGGCGAGGCCTGCGGGAAAGAAGCTGCCGATTTCATCGGCATGCTTGTGCATCCGGCGCCGCACTTCTTCCTTGCCCAGATCGTGGGGGAGCGTCACGCGCATGGCCTTATCGCTCCTTGGGCGTTGGGATGGCCGAGAAATCGGGCAGGGGCACGCCGGTATCGGGCATGGATGTCATGTCCTCCAGAGCCTCGGCGCCGCCATAGCGGTATTCGAGATAGCGGCTCTTGATCGCCAGATCATCGAGCGCGCCTTCGGCCAGCCGCCGGGTGACGCGGTCCACCTCGCCCGAAAGCTTGGTGAGGCTTTCGACAAGGCGTTCGTCAGCGGTCTTGCCCGCGTGTTCCTCGGCCCGCAGGTGCGCGGGAATCTTGCGATAATTGTCGATGGTTTCGGGGATATATTCGCCCACCAGTTCGCGCACTTCGGCCATCGCGGGCTCGTTATCGCCAAGCCCCTTCAATTGCAGGCCGAGCGCATCGAGCTGTACGCCCAGCTTGTCGACCAGCGCCTGAGCGGCCGGCGGCAGGGCGGGGCGCTGCGCCTCCAGCCAGATTTCGGTGCGCGCCACCATCTGGTGCGGGTTGCCCTGCTTGAGTTCAGCGCGCTTTGGCACCTTGACCTTGGGGAAGCTGGAAAACACCGCGATGGCAACCGCGCTCGCCGCCACCACGCCCATCACGCCCCAGAACCCGATCCCGTCGATAAAAGCGCCCGCAATCCCTGCGCCCAGCCAGATCGCAAAGATCGCCAGCGCGACATTGCGCACCTTGGTGAGCAGGCTCTTGAGCTTGAGATCCGCCGATGCCTTGCCGATGCTTTGCCCACGCGGCGCAGGGCGGTGGGTGCCGCCTTCGCGCTGCACGGCAAGGCTGGTGCGGGCCTCGCGCAGGATACGGTCCGAATCGCGGGTGGTATCGGCCATCGGCTACTTGTCCCCGGTCACTTGTCTAACGCGAGCAACGAAGGCGTTTGCGCCGCGACCTTGGCCTGCGCCTGCGCTTGCCCCTCGGCGCGGGCGATATAGCCCTTGGACTTCTCGACCTCGGCGGTCAGCACGTTCACCGTCTGCTTCATAGAATCCAGCGCACGGACCTTGAAATTGTCGACCTCGTCCATCGTGTCATAGATGTTCTGGAAGGCGCGTTGCAGCGTCTCGAGCGGGATGGTGCTCGCCGCGGCCTGTTCGTGGATCTGCGCGGTCTGCTCCCGAAGGAGCGTGCTGGTGGAATCGATGATGTCGCTGGTGGTCTTGTTCAATGCGGTGATCTGCCCCAGCACAAGGCGCTGGTTGGTCATCGCCTGCGCCACGGTAACCGCAGTGCGCAGCGCGCCCACGGTGGTGGTGCTGGCACGGTCGACGCCCTTGACCAGTTCGACATTGTTCTTCTTGACGAGGTCAAGCGCCAGATAGCCCTGCACGCTCACCGCCATCTGCGTCAGCAGGTCCTGCGTGCGCTGGCGGACATAGAACAGCGCGCTTTCCCGCAGCGCCTTGGCCTTGGCGGGATCGGAGCTGTCGAGTTCCAGCGCCTTGGCCTCCAGCCGTTCGTCGAGGGTCTTGGCGATGTGGATCATCTGTTCCAGCTCGCCCATCGCCGCCCACAGCTTCTGGCGTTCGGTATCGATCGCGGCGTTATCGAGATGCAGTTCCTTCTTGCCCGATTCCAGCCGCGCAAGGATCGACGAAATATGCCCCTGCGCCGAGGTATAGCTGTCGAAATAGTTCTTCAGCCGGTTGCCGAGGGGGATGATGCCGAGGAGCTTGCGCCCGGTCATCTTGCCCTTGCGGCCGGGATCGAGGTCCTCGACGGTGCGGCGCAGCTGGGCGAGATCGGCGCCGACGCTGCCGTCGCCGTCCATCGCGCGCACCGGCCGATCGAGAAAGCGGTTCGACATGGCCGCAGCGGCGCGGATCTGTTCCTGCCCCATGCGGGTGATCTGGTCGACCTTCTCGCCGAACTCGGGCGAGTTGGCGTCGGCCGAGACGAGATCGTTCACGAAAGCATCGACCTTGGTGTCGAGCTTCGACTTCTGCTCGCTGGTCACCGGCACGAGGCCGATGGCGCGCTCGGGCTCGACCACCGGGACCGGATCGGGCGGGGTGAGGGTGAAATCGGTCGCTTGCCGGGTGGCGGTGGCAATCGAGGTGGCGGTCTGCTGGTCGGTGCTCATCCGGGTTCCTTGCCTCTCTCTGCCGGCATGCATGGACGTGGCGCCTGCAAGCCCGCTTCGCATACTGTATTAGTGGCCTATAACACGGCTTTCAAGACGGCCTCGCGCCCGGTATCGGCGCAACCGCGCTGGTGTTCAAGCTGCGGAAACCTTTATAGCCGTTGAACGCTAGGGCATCAGCGCCCCCTCGCACATCGAAAAGTGCTGCGGAGATCGAGGATGAAAGATGACGCCGTGCCCTCCGCCGGGCTCGGAAACCAGTCGCAAGCCGAGAACCGGTCCGCGAGCCTGCGCCGAACCCTCGGCGCGACGCTGTTCGGGCTGAGGCGCTGGTGGCTGCGCGATGTCGTCGCCGATATCGACCAGGCCGAGGTGATCGAGAAGCGGCGCGAGGAAGGCGCGCTGTCGCATCGCTACCTCTTCATGATCGCCATGAGCGCGGGGATCGCGATCCTCGGCCTGTTGCTCGGCTCGCCCGCGGTGGTGATCGGCGCGATGCTG
>JAGKSZ010000076.1 GCA_018991295.1 Porphyrobacter sp.
TGATCATCGCGATCGGGACGGCCTTTGCCGCGCGCAGCATCTTCGCCGGAGGCGCTGCCCCCGATGCCAACGCCGCCGCTGTGCCCACTGGCCCGCGCGTGCTGGTTGCCAAGCGGGCGCTGACCGCAGGCACGATCATCACGGCTGATGCGCTGGCCTTCCAGCCCTGGCCCCAGGAACTGGTGCAGGACGCCTACTTCCTCGACGGCGAGGCCGACATGAACAAGCTGCTCGGCACTGTCGTGCGCTATCCGATCACCGCTGGTGAACCGGTGACGCAAGGCTCGCTGGTGGCCCCGGGCGACCGCGGGTTCCTGGCTGCGGCTCTCGGGCCGGGCATGCGCGCTGTCACCGTGCCGGTTTCGGCCACCACCGGGGTTGCCGGCTTTGTCTTCGCCGGCGACCGGGTGGATCTGGTGCTGACGCAAGCGATCGAAGGCGCGGACCAGTCCGCCCCGCTCAAGACCGCCGAGACCGTGCTGCGCAACCTGCGCGTACTGGCCACCGACCAGGCTGTCGAAAAGAAGGTGGACGAGAACGGCAAGACCGAAGTCACCGAATTCCGCACCGTCACGCTCGAAGTGACGCCCAAGATCGCGGAAAAGATCGCGGTCGCCCAGACCATCGGCACGCTCAGCCTGGCGCTGCGCTCGATCTCGGACAGCCAGTCCGAACTCGAACGGGCCGTGGCTGCGGGCGATGTCCAGATCCCCGAAGGCGCCACGCCCGAACAGGAAGAGCGCATGCTCAAGGCCGCGATGGCGCGTCCGATCGACAAGGGCACGACCTTCGTGACCGGCGGCGATGTGTCGCGCTTCCAGCGCACCACCGTGCCGCCCAAGAATGCGCCGCAGCAATATGCCGCGCCCGCAGCTGCCCCCGCGGCAGCCTCGGCCGGCTCCGCGGCGGCGCCCGTCTACAAGGGTCCGAGCGTGCGGGTGACCCGCGGCAAGGAAACCACCGAAACGCCCGTCAGCAAGACCGGCGCCGCAGCGATCAAGTGAGGGGGGGTAAACCCATGACACGCAAGTTCAAATTGAAGCTGCTGGTGGCCGCCATGGCCGCAGTGCCGATGGCCGCGATGCCCGCCACCACGGCAATCGCGCAGCAGGTCGTCCGCCCCTCGCAGGAAATCGTCCTGTCGATCGGCAAGGGCGAACTGGTGACCGTGCCCGGCACGATGGCCGATGTCTTCGTGGCCAACGAAGAAGTCGCTGATGTGCAGGTGAAATCACAGCGCCAGCTGTATGTCTTCGGCAAATCGGGCGGCGAGACCACGATCTACGCAAGCAACGAACGCGGCGATGTGATATTTTCGGCCAATATCCGGGTCGGCTCGAACATCGGCAGCATCGATCAGATGCTCGCCATGGCGATGCCCGATGCCAAGGTGAGCGTGGCGACGATGGGTGCCAACACCGTGCTGCTGACCGGCACCGTGGGCGCCCCGGAAGATGCAGCCGAGGCCGAACGCCTTGTGCAGGCCTTCCTTGGCAAGGAAGCCAATGTCATCAGCCGCCTGCGCACCGCAACCCCGCTGCAGGTCAATCTCCAGGTCAAGATTGCCGAAGTGAACCGCAGCCTGCTGCGCAACATCGGCGGCAATCTGCAATCCTTCGACACCACGGGCGGGTTCCGCTTCGGGGTCGGCACCGGCGGGCGCCGGATCGTCAATGGCGATTACGGCCTTGGCGGACCCTTTGCCACCGGCAACGGGATTGCCAACCCGACCATCACGGTCCCCGTGATCGGTCCCAATGGTCTGCCGCTGTTCGGTCAGGATGGCCAGCCGATCACCCGTGAAATCCTCGGCACCGCAGTCAACAGCAATGACGGCACCACGCTGTCGGGCCTTGGCCGCCTGTTCGGCATGGACATGCTGGGCGCGCTCGATCTGTCGGAGCGGCTGGGTCTGGTGACGACCATCACCGAGCCCAACCTCCCTCCCCTTTGGGGTGAAACCGCCACTTTCCTTGCGGGCGGCGAGTCCCCGATCCCGATTGCGCAGGGGCTTGGTCAGGTGACCGTGCAGTTCCGCCAGTTCGGCGTCAGCCTCGCCTATACGCCCACGGTGCTTTCGAACGGCCGCATCTCGATGCGGGTGCGCCCGGAAGTCTCCGAACTGTCAACCAATGGCGCGATTTCGCTCAATGGTTTCCAGGTTCCCTCGATCACCACCCGCCGCACCGAAACCACGGTGGAGCTGGGTTCGGGGCAGAGCTTCATGATCGCCGGGCTGATGAGCGCCAATGCGCAGAACCTGCTCGACAAGGCGCCGGGCGTTGGTGACGTGCCGATCCTTGGCAACCTGTTCCGCAGCCGCGAGTTCCGCAAGGGCGAAACCGAGCTGGTGATCATCGTCACCCCCTATCTGGTCAAGCCGGTGGACGCCAAGGACATCAAGCTGCCCACTGATGGCTATCGTTCCGCCAGCGAGCTCGGCCAGCTGCTCGGTTATCAGGAAAACGCGGGCGTTTCGGGCGAACAGCGCCCGCTGCCGAGCGCCGCGCAGCCCGATCCGCCGCAGCCCAAGGTGAGCGCCGCCGATCCGGCCGCGATCGTGCCTACTGCGCCTGCAAAGCCGCGCAGTGCCGAAAAGAAAGCCCGCCGTCCCGAACGCGCTGCCAAGGCTGATGCCGCCGCTGCCGCTCCGGGCTTCAGCCTCTAATCCGAGAAAGGTGCCTCAGATGCCGAATGCACGATCAAGCCGGCTGGCCCGCGTGCCTGCCCTCACTCTCGTGGCGATGCTGGGCCTTGGCCTTGCGGGCTGCGGCGGGATGCCGACCAACACTTCGCTCTACAGCGTCAAGCAGCCGGTGGTGGAACGCACCAACATGGTGCTCGATGTGAACACCAATGGCGGCGGCCTGCCGATTTCCGAACAGCAGCGCCTCAATGGCTGGTTCGAGACGATGAACCTTCGCTATGGTGATCGTATCGCGATCGAGAACCCCGGCCAGAACCCGGCGGTGACGAACGCGATCCGCGATCTGGCGTCGCGTTACGGGCTGCTCTTGAGCGATACCGCGCCGGTGACGGCGGGCTATCTCCAGCCGGGTCAGGCGCGCGTGGTCATCACCCGCACCACCGCCAGTGTGCCGGGCTGCCCCGACTGGTCGGCCAAGTCCGACATGAACTACACCAACGGCACCAGCCCCAATTTCGGCTGCGCGGTGAACAGCAATCTGGCCGCGATGGTCGCTGATCCGCAGGACCTGCTCGAAGGCAAGAAGGGTTCGGGCGAGACTGTGATCGCTACCTCGAACAAGGCGATTTCGACCTATCGTGACATGGAACCGACCGGCAAGGGCGGGCTGCAGGATGCTGGCGCAGCCGGCGGTGGCGGCGGCGGCAACGGCGGAGGAGGTAACTAAGCCATGAATGCTCCCTGGAAATCCGGCATCCCCGGCAACCGCGATCCCTTCTCGGCCTATATCTGCGATGACAATGCGCTGGACGTGATCCGTCCGGTGGTGATCGAACTGGGCTGGGCTCCGGAAAAGTGCAACAAGGGCGGCCTGCGCAACGCGGTGCAATCCCTGTCGGTCAGCGCGTCTCCGGCGATCCTGATGGTCGACCTGTCCGAGAGCGGCGATCCGCTCAACGATATCAACGCGCTGGCAGAGGTGTGCGAACCGGGCACCGTGGTGATCGCTGTGGGCCAGGTCAATGACGTGCGCCTCTACCGCGATCTGCTGGCAAGCGGCATTCACGATTACCTGCTCAAGCCGCTGTCGCCGCAGCAGGTGCACGATGCGCTCAATCAGGCGCTGGCAGTGTTCATGAGCCCCAAGGCCGGCGATGCCGATGCGGCCAAGCGCCACATCTCCACCGCCGTGGTCGGCACCCGCGGGGGCGTGGGCGCATCGACGCTGGCGACTTCGCTTGCCTGGCTGTTTTCCGAACAGCACAAGGCGCCCACCGCGCTGCTCGATCTGGATGTCCACTTCGGCACCGGCGCGCTGGCGCTCGATCTGGAGCCGGGCCGCGGCCTGACCGACGCGATCGAGAACCCGAGTCGCATTGACCCGTTGTTCATCGAACGCGCGATGGTGCGGGCAGGCGACAACCTGTCGATCCTGTCGGCCGAAGCCCCGATCAACCAGCCGCTGATGACCGATGGTTCGGCCTTTGTGCAGCTGGAAGATGAATTCCGGCAGGCCTTCGAAATGACGGTCATCGATCTGCCGCGCAACATGCTGATCAACTTCCCCCAGCTGCTGGCGGATGTGAATCTGGTGGTGCTGACCTGCGAACTGACGCTGGCCTCGGCGCGCGACACGATCCGGATCCTGTCGTGGCTCAAGACCAACGCCAGCCACGCTCACCCGATGATCGTCGCCAACAAGGTGCAGCCTGCGCTGGCAGAAATCAGCAAGGCCGATTTCGAAGCCTCGATCGAACGCAAGGTCGATTTTCTGGTGCCCTATGACATCAAGGCGGCCTCCAACGCGGCCAAGCTGGGTCAGGTGTTCGTCGATGCCAACCGTTCGAGCAAGGCGACCGCGGCCATCCGTCAGATCGCTGAACGCGTGATGGGCGTGAGCGCCGAGGATATGGCCGCCGCCGCGAGCGAGAAGAAGTCGCTGCTGGGCAACTTCGATCTCAAATCGCTGCTGGCCAAGAAGGCCAAGAACGAGCCCGCAGCGGCAGAGTAAGGGCACGATTGCCGGGGGCAACGGCGATGCGCCCTGCCCCCAGGCAATCGGTCCGGTTGAATGACGGCCCGGCGCACCGCTTGCGCCGCCGATGAACGAGGCAGGAAACCACGGCATGGACTTCTTCCAAACCCTGCTGATCACGCTGGTGATCTTTTCCGTGCTGGTCATGGGCTATGCCCTGATCGCAGGGTCAGGCGTGGCCAAGGCTCAGAAGCGCCGCATGGAAGCGTTGCGCCTGCGCCATTCCGAAAGCCTCGATGCCAAGGTCGATGCCCAGTTCAAGCGCGCATTGGCGGCCCGCAAGCCCAAGACCTTCAAGGTCGCAGGCTCGGGCTCGCGGGTCGAGGCGCTGGCCGTGCGCCTCAACCGCACCGGCAAAAGCTGGACTGTGACGCAGTACCTTTATGCCTCGCTCGGGCTTGGCATCGGGATTGCGGTGCTGATCTTCGTCTTCAGCCGCGCCCCGCTGCTGGCGCTGGGCGTGGGCCTGTTCATCGGCGCGGGCCTGCCGCACATGGTGGTCGGCCACCTCATCAAGAAGCGCACCAACGCCTTCATCACCAAGTTCCCCGACGGGATCGAACTTCTGGTGCGCGGCCTCAGATCGGGCCTTCCGGTCACCGAGACGCTCCAGATCGTATCGAGCGAAGTGCCCGGCCCGGTGGGCTATGAATTCAAGACCGTGATCGACCGCATCAAGGTCGGCAAGACCATGGAGGACGCCCTCCAGGACACCGCCGACAAGCTCGGGATTGCCGAATTCAACTTCTTCACGATCACGCTGGCGATCCAGCGCGAGACCGGGGGCAACCTTGCCGAAACCCTGTCGAACCTTGCCAACGTGCTGCGCCAGCGCGCCCAGATGAAGCTGAAGATCAAGGCGATGAGCTCGGAATCCAAGGCCTCGGCCTACATTGTGGGTTCGCTGCCGTTCCTGGTGTTCTTCGCCATTCTCTACATCAATCCGAACTACATGCTGACCTTCTTCACCGATGATCGCCTGATCGTTGCCGGGCTGGGAGCAGGCGTGTGGATGGGCATCGGCGTGTTCATCATGGCCAAGATGGTCAACTTCGAGATCTGACGGGCGGGGAACAGACACATGATCGATCAACCCACCGGCCCGATACTGCTTGGTTTCGACGTTATCCTCGTCGGCACCTTGCTGGTTGGCCTTGCCGCCTTTGCCGCGATGCTGGCGGTCTATGCCGCCATCACGATCCGCGATCCGATGGCCAAGCGCGTCAAGGCGCTGGAGGCGCGGCGCGAACAGCTGAAGGCCGGCATCGTCACCGCGTCGAGCAAGAAGCGCAACAGCCTGGTGCGCCGCACCGACACGACCGACAAGGTCAAATCGAGCCTCGATCGGCTCAACGTCCTTCAGGACAGCCAGATCAAGATCATCCAGCAGAAGCTGGCCCATGCAGGTTACCGCAACAAGGAACTGGCGGTGCTCATCATCGGCGCCCGCGCAATCCTGCCGCTGGTCGTCGGCGGGGTGATGGGGCTGCTTATCTACGTCGTCGAATTCTGGCCCGACTGGGGTCCGATGACCCGGCTGGGCGCCTTCGCGATGTCGGTGTTCCTTTCCTACAAGGGCCCGGAAATCTTCCTCAGCAACAAGGCGACCAAGCGCACCAAGGAAATCCAGAAGGGCCTTCCCGATGCGCTCGATCTGCTCGTGATCTGCGCCGAGGCCGGCCTGACGGTGGACGCTGCCTTCAACCGCGTCGCCAAGGAACTGGGCCGCGCCTATCCCGAACTGGGCGATGAATTCGCCCTGACCGCGATCGAGCTCTCGTTCCTCAACGAACGGCGCATGGCGTTCAACAACCTGGCCTACCGCGTCAATCTGGAAGCGGTGAAGGGCGTGGTGACGACCATGATCCAGACCGAACGCTACGGCACCCCGCTGGCCAGCGCGCTGCGGGTCCTCTCGGCCGAGTTCCGCAACGAGCGCATGATGCGCGCCGAGGAAAAGGCCGCGCGTCTGCCCGCGATCATGACCGTGCCGCTGATCGTGTTCATTCTGCCCACGCTGTTCGTCGTCATTCTGGGCCCGGCGGCCTGTTCGATCTCGGACAACCTCGTGAACAACAACCCGACTGGCTAGACCGCCAGGCTGGTTACCCGGGCAAGGGCCGGTATGCGGTGGACATCGCATACCGGCCCTTCGCTGTTTCAGCCCTGCGCCAGCCGCATCGCCCGCTCCCGCAGGGACGCCAGCAGACGGCGCAGCAAGGCTTCCTCCTGCGCGCCCAGACCTTCGATCAGATCGGCCTCGGTCGCCCGGGCGAGCGGCATGACCTCGGCATGGATCGCCCGGCCCTCTGCCGTCAGCGCCAGCAGGTGCGAACGCCCGTCGCCCGGATTGGGCACGCGGCCAATCAGCCCGCGATCCTCCAGCACCCGGACTGCACGGTTGACCGCAACCTTGTCCATCACCGTCGCCTCGGTCAGATCGCGCTGGGTCAGCCCGCCCCCATGGGCATCGGCATCGCCCAGCACCGCCATCACCCGCCATTCGGGGATCTTCAGCCCGAACCGCTTGCGATAGCGTTCAGCAATCAGGCTGCTGACCGCGTTGGAGGTGACCGAAAGCTGATAGGGCAGAAAGCCTGCAAGGTCCCCGCCCCGCTCATCGTCATTCATAGGGGCGTTCGTCCCACCAGGGGTAGAAATCGGGCATATCGGCGCTGACCTTGCCGGGATACATGGCGCGGCGCTTTTCGAGGAAGCTGGCTATCCCTTCCTTCGCGTCCGCACCCCGGCTGAGGCGGTAGATGGCGCGGCTGTCGATCTTGTGGGCTTCCATCGGGTGATCGGCGCTGGCCAGCCGCCACATCATCGCCCGCGTCATGGCGACCGAAATGGCCGAGGTGTTATCGGCAATTTCCCGCGCAAGGGATTGCGCGGCGTGGAGCAGGTCCAGCGGATCGTGGATCGACCGCACGAGCCCCCCGGCCTTTGCTTCCTCGGCATCGAAGATGCGGCCGGTGTAGCACCATTCAAGGGCCTGGCTGATGCCGACAAGGCGTGGCAGGAACCAGCTTGATGCCGCTTCGGGCACGATCCCGCGCCGCGCAAACACGAAGCCATATCGTGCGGTGGTGCTGGCAAGGCGGATGTCCATGGCCAGCTGCATCGTCGCCCCCACGCCCACCGCTACGCCGTTGCAGGCGGAGATCAGCGGCTTCTTCGATTCGAACAGCCGCAAGGTCAGCAGCCCGCCGCCATCGCGCACCTTGGGGTCGGACAGGTCGGCAACCTCGGTGGGGTCGGAAAACACGTGCCCGCCGCCCTCAGGCGTCAGGTCTGCGCCCGCACAAAAGGCCCGCTCGCCCGCGCCTGTAAAGATCACGGCGCGCACTTTGTCGTCGGCGTCGATATCGTCCATCGCTGCCATGATTTCCTGCCCCATGGTGCGGGTATAGGCGTTCATCTTGTCGGGCCGGTTCAGCGTGATGGTGGCGATGCCATCGGCCTTGGTGACGATGATCTGGGTATATTGGGTCATGCGATTCCTCTCCCCGGCAGTGCGCGCCTGCCGCTGTTGGAGACACATGAGACAC
>JAGKSZ010000299.1 GCA_018991295.1 Porphyrobacter sp.
AGCGCCGGGTCCTTCTCGAAATACTGGCGGTATTCGGCGTAAGTGGTGGCGCCGATGGTGCGCAGATTGCCGCGTGCCAGCGCGGGCTTCAGAAGGTTGGCCGCATCGCCCGTTCCCGCTGCGCCGCCCGCGCCAACCAGCGTGTGGATTTCGTCGATGAACAGGATGATCGGGGTGGCCGATCCTTCGACCTCGTCGATCACGGCACGCAGGCGCTTTTCAAACTCGCCCTTCACGCTCGCGCCTGCCTGCATCATGCCGATGTCGAGCGAACGCAGCGTCACGCCTTGCAGTGCGGGCGGCACATCGCCCTCGGCCAGACGCTGGGCAAAGCCTTCGACCACAGCGGTCTGGCCGACGCCCGCCTCGCCCACAAGAATCGGGTTGTTCTAGCGGCGACGCAGCAGGATATCGACCAGCTGGCGCACCTCGGCATCGCGGCCAATGATCGTTTCGATCTTGCCGTCACGGGCTTGTTGCGTGAGATCGGTCGAGAACTGCGCCAGCGCGCTGCCCTCGCCGGTCGCGCCGCCTGCCGGGGCACCACCGCCGCCCGCATCCACTGCGCCGCCCGAAACCTGCGTCGTTTCAGTGGAACCGCGGGTCATCCCGTCAAAATCGGTCGCCAGCCTGTTCGGGTCGATCTTGCGGAACTCAAGGCTGATGTTCTGGAGCGCATTCCGCAGCGTGTTGGTCTTGAGCATCCCGTAAAGCAGATGCCCGGAGCGCACCTTGGCCGCGCCGAATTGCAGCGAGGCATAGAGCCAGCCCTTCTCGATCGCTTCTTCGATCTGCGGCGAGAAATCGGAAATCGCGCTCGCCCCGCGCGGCAGGGCGTCAAGTGCGGCCACGGTGTCGCGCGCCAGCTGCGTATCGTCGATATTGCAGGCGCGGCGGATCGCGGCGATATCGTTCTGCGCATCCTGCAGCAGGATGTGCACCCAATGCACCAGCTCGACATAGGGATTGCCGCGCATCTTGCAGAAGCCTGTGGCGCTTTCGATGGCCTTCAGCGCGGTCGGATTGAGACGCCCGAACAGGGCAGAGCGGCTAATTTCGGTCATGTCTTTCGTCCCCCAAGGCGCGCACCTGAAGTGCGGCGCAAATGCACGTTATCGCGGATATCGTCGTTCTGCGCGGTACCGATCCATGAAGACCAGCCCAGCCGCGATTGATCCCCCAGCCGTGTCGGTTTCACCTCGCCCTGCGGCAGGCACAAGGTCATGCCCCATTCGAGATGCGACGGCGCCAGCGCATCGAGCGCTTCGGCAGCCAGCGGGAACAGATCGCCGCCCGGCAGGAGGCGGCGGAAATGGTGGTTGGTGGGCGCGGTGATCCGCACCTCGAAGCGATCATCGACGAGATAGGCACGCTTGCCCAGCACCGCCTCCCCCAGCCGGTGATGCTGGCGGCCGAGCCGGGTCTGGTCATCCGGATGAATATCGCGCAGCACCGGCACGAATTCGCGCAGGGTCACCTCAAGGCCGAGCAGGTGCGAAAGCCCCCCGGCAATTGCCCCGGCGCTGCGCCGCGAGGCGAACAGCGCGGCATAATGCAGCCGCATTGTCGGGCCGAACAGCGAGGTTTCCGCCGCGCCCTCGTCCGCCCCGGTCAGCGCGCCGATAAAGCCTGCAAACTTGTCGCCATCGCCCCGATCCGCCTCAACCGCGGGCTGCGATACCGCCCAGGCGCGGTAGAACAGCTGCAGGAACCGCCCGGCGATCAGATCGAGGAAATCGCCAAAGGGATATTTGTTGGCGTAGCGGCGCTCATAGGCGGCAAATTCGGTAAGGTGCAGCGGCAGCGGTGACATCGGGCCGGTCAGCCCCAGCCAATATCCCGCCGCCTCGGCCCGCCCGTCGCGCAGCGTAATTTCGGCCAGCGTCGGGGCGGGGAAGTGGGTGTGGGGAATTTGCCGCAGCCGCACCACATCTTGCGAAGGCATCCGGCTGCGCCCGACCGGCGGCTTGCCCCGCGCCCGCGCCGCCAGCCCGCGCACCAGCGCGAACAGGCTGAACCGGCGCGGTTCGGCCGCTGCCTGTTCGGCAAAGCTCAGATAGGCTCGCGCGTCCCGATCCTCGGCGGCCATGCGGCAACCTCCCCTTGCGCTTTGGTGTGGA
This sequence comes from Porphyrobacter sp., assembly GCA_018991295.1. Classification (GTDB taxonomy): domain Bacteria; phylum Pseudomonadota; class Alphaproteobacteria; order Sphingomonadales; family Sphingomonadaceae; genus Erythrobacter. The sequence goes on from JAGKSZ010000299.1 coordinate 2,121, forward strand.
AACGGGTTTCGGTGAAGGAATTGACCGTCACAAAACCGGCGAGGAACCGCTCGATCACGGCGCTGAACAGGAACAGGCGTCCCTGATCGAAGGCGGCATCATCAAGCTCGATGGAGATGCGCAGGCCCCGCGCCAGCGCCATGCGCCCGATGCCGGGCACGCGGCGCGTGACGTGTTCGCCCCTGACCCCGATGATCCCGTCAATCTGCGAGCGCATCACCGGATCATCGGGCCGCCCGTAAAGCGCCAGATGATTGCGCAGCATCTCGCCATTGCCGCTGCCTTCGGCCACCAGCGTGGCATAATTCGGTGTGAGATGCCCGATCACCCGCCAGGCCGCATCGCCAATCCCCAGCGGCGGGAGCGGGCGCGTGGGGGGGCGCACGATCTTGATGCCCCTTGCAGGAATCCCCGCAGCCGACAGGTGGAAATCGCCCGAAACCTTCAGATCGACCGGCAATTCGCGGTTGGTCACCAGCGCGCGCAGGGCAAGCTGGTGCACGCTTTCCAGCCGCGCCGGATCGCCCGGACTGGTGAGGGTGAGGAACATGTCCGTGCCGACATAATCCTCACGCTTGCGCTGCCGCCGTTCCTTGCGCGACATCTGCCTGAGCCGCAGGCGCGTGGTGTAGAACAGCGCCGAACGGTAATCGTAAAGCAGCGAACCGTAGGAATAGAGCGGCGCCACATCGCGTGGGTTCTGGTTCTGGCGATCATAGGCCTCAACCTTGAGCAGCCGGAACACTTCGTAATCGAGCGGCCCGTCACGGTCGGCCACCACCTTGAATTCATGCTCGGCCTCGTTGAACACGATGCGGCTGAGCTGCTTTTCAAACAGGTTGATGACCGGCGTTGCAAACAGCCGAAAATTGCGGGTGCTCACCGATTGCACCAGTGCATCCGAAGACCGCGCAAACAGGATGGTGATCTCCACCGCCTTTTCCGATAGCGCCAGCGCGCGGCGCAGGCCCCGCAGCTTCACGAAGCGGAAGCGTTCCGGACAGGCGAAATATTCGGTCAGCATCCGATAGGCCGAAAGCGTGCGCCCGTCCCCGGGCAGCAGCGCGCAATCCTCGCCAAAGCTCGCCTGCGCCGGCGTATCGAGCAGCACATGGGCTGCCCCTGCCACATCGAGCGGGCGGGCGACCACGGCCACGGCTTCACCGATCATCTGGCGGTACAGCTCGTTGGCCACGCCTTCGCCGCCATCCAGATAGATCGGCAATTCATCAGCCGCGATGCTGGACAGGGTGACGCCGTCCTGCGCTTCGATCCGCAAGGTCAGCGCGGCCTGCGCGCGCACCCCG
>JAGKSZ010000077.1 GCA_018991295.1 Porphyrobacter sp.
ACCGCATAATAGCGCCGCCCATCGGGCACCGCCGGAAGCTTGGGCGGGGGTGGGGGCGAGAAGATGGCGCGCAATCTTTGCAGCATGGCCTTGGCAGGTGTCCGGTTTCTTTTCGTTTTCGTTTGACCCGGAAGAGAGCTTGCGATCACGCCGAAGTGACCGCGCTCCTTGATGGGAGGGCGCGATAACCCTCTCCACGCATCCGCGCAACAAACCCTCCGTCAGGCTCGGCAGAAAGTGCGAAATTGGCGGCAGGCGGTGCCACGCGCACGCTTAATCGAGCGTGAAGCTGACAGTCGTGACCACCCGCACCTTCTTGTAGGGGCTGTCGGCCGATCCCCAGCCGCCCGCATCGCCATCGCGCGCGGCGACTTCGAAATAGCCCTGGGTTGCGTCCCTGATCTTGCCGACGCTGGAATCGGAATCCTTGGCGAATTGCTGGGCAGCGGCGCGGGCGTCCTTGGTCGCCTCGGCCACCATGGCCGGCTTGATGTCGTTCAGTTTGGTGAAGGTGTAGGCCATGCCCGAACCCTCCTCCAGAAACACCCCGCGCCCGACCAGATCGAACTGGCGCGCGACCGCCTTCTGCGCGCGCTTGATATCGGTGGTGCGCAGCGCCAGCCGCTGGCGCACGGTGTAGGTGGTGATGCCTTCATTGGTGAAGCTGGTGACGTTGGCCCCGGTCGGCTGGAGCGCATCGGCGGGAAAGCCCAGCTCCTTGAAGAAGGCCTCGATGCTGGCGGTGTCGCCGCGCACCTTGGCCTGCGCTTCGGCAAGGCTGGTGGAGGAGGCAGAGTAGCTGATCGTCCAGGTCGCCAGATCGGCGGTCACATCGCGTTCGGCCAACCCGCGCACGGTGACCGCGCGTTCGGCATCCTTGGCGCGCAGCAGGCCATTGCCGAGCAGGTATCCGCCCGCGATAAGCCCGACCGCCAGAATGCCCGCCGTGCCAAACCAGCGAGCGGTGGCAGGCTCTGCCAGAACACTGTTCATCGCGTTTGCCGGTTGCACATCATCACCGCTCATCGCATTGTCCCCCATAAGAGTTGGTGCGATGAGTTGTGCACCAGCATCGATGAACCGTTTTTGAATGGAAATGACCGATGGTGAAATATCTTCACTCGATGATCCGTGTTGCCGATCCGGAGGCGACGGTGGCGTTCTTCAAGCTGATCGGGCTGGAGGAAGTCCGCCGGTTCGACAGCGAGGCCGGGCGCTTCACGCTGATCTTCCTTGCCGCACCGGGACAGGCGGGCCTGGCCGAGGTGGAACTGACCTATAACTGGCCCCCGCAAGATGGCAGCGCGCCTGAAGAATACACCGGCGGGCGCAATTTCGGGCACCTCGCTTACCGGGTCGATAACATCTACGAGACCTGCGCGGCGCTGGCGGCGGCCGGGCACATCATCCACCGCCCCCCGCGCGACGGGCACATGGCATTCGTCAAATCGCCCGATGGCATTTCGGTCGAACTGCTTCAGGACGGCTATCTCGAACCGGCCGAGCCCTGGGCGAGCATGCCCAATACCGGCAGCTGGTAAGTTGTCGCTTTCATACAAAGTGCAGAATTAAATCGATTTAAACCAAGAAAAGCATTGGGGACCATTGCATTACGGGCGGTGTCAAGATAAGTTGACGCCTTGATTGGGGAAGGGGGTCGCCTTGTCCATAGCCGAGCCTGTATTGTGGCAGGGCCTTGCCCTCATGCAGCACGAACTGTTGCTGTTTGCGGGCGTGTTTTTCCTGATCGGTGCGCTTGATGATCTGGCGGTGGATGCCGTCTGGCTGTGGCTGAAGGCCACCGGCCGGGCGGTCACCGTGCGGCGCAGCCGGGCGCAATTGCGCAGCCGCCCGCTGTCCGGCCCGATTGCGGTGCTGATCCCCGCCTGGCGCGAGGCAGCGGTGATCGGCGGGACGATCCGCCACCTGCTGGCCAGCTGGCCGCAGGCTCCCTTGCGCCTTTATGTCGGGTGCTATCACAACGATCCGGCAACGCTGGGCGCAGCGATTGCGGCGGCGGGCGGGGACACCCGGCTGCGGCTGGTGATCCTTGGCCATGACGGGCCAACCACCAAGGCCGATTGCCTCAACCGCCTGTTCGCCGCGCTCACGCTTGATGAGGAACGCAGCGGCGAACGCTTTGCCGCGCTGGTGTTCCACGATGCCGAAGACATGGTCGATCCCGCCGCCCTGAGCCTGCTGGACGAGACCATTTCGGACGGCGCGGATTTCGTGCAGCTGCCGGTCGAGCCGTTGGTGCCGCGCCAGCGGCGCTGGCTGGCACGGCATATCGGCAGCCATTACTGCGAGGAATTTGCCGAGGCCCATGGCAAGGCGCTGGTGGTGCGCGATGCGCTGGGCGCTGCCATTCCGGGCGCGGGCGTGGGCTGTGCTGCATCGCGCCGGGCGCTGGATTGGCTGGTGGCACGGCAAGGGCCGGACAATGACAGCGGCCTGCCCTTTGCCAGCGATTCGCTGACCGAGGATTACGAGCTCGGCCTTGCCATCGCGGCCGAAGGCGGGCGCTGCCGCTTTGTCCGGGCGCGCGGCGATGATGGCACGCTGATCGCCACTCGCGCCTTCTTTCCGCACGCTTTTGACACCGTTGTCCGTCAGAAAAGCCGCTGGGTGCTGGGGATTTCGCTGCTCGGCTGGGATCGGGTGGGCTGGGCCGGGGGCGTGAGCGAATTCTGGATGCGGGCGCGTGACCGGCGCGGGCCGCTGACGGCGCTGGTGCTGCTGGTGGGCTATGCGCTGGTGCTGCTGACGGGGCTGATGGGCGTGCTGGTGGTGGCAGGCGTTGCCCCGCCGCTGCCGCTGAGCGCGCTGCTGGTGGCGGTGCTGAGCGCGAATGCACTGTCCTTCGGCTGGCGGATCGCGATGCGTTTTGCCTTCACCGTGCGCGAATATGGCGTGGCGGAAGGGGTGTGGGCGGTGCTGCGGGTGCCGCTGGCCAATGTCATTGCGATCATCGCCGGGCGGCGCGCCGTGTTTGCCTATGTCCGCTCGCTCCTCGGCCGCGCGGCGGCGTGGGACAAGACCGATCATGATGCGCACCCCACGGCTGCGGGCATCCTGGGCCCTGTCGGGCTGGTGCGGGGCGCGGGTGATGTGGTGGGAAAACCCCCTCGGCACCCCCTCGCGCGCCCAGACACAGGCTGTGGCCGGGACAGCGCCTCAGACTGTGCCGTTGTCAGGGCCTGTGCCGGTGCCGTTACCGGCGCCGATGCTGGCTGCCGCGCCCGATGTTGTGATGGCCGGGCGAGGGCCGGGTGGTGCAAGGCCGCAGACCCGGCCTGTGGTTTCTCGGCCTTTCCCCCTTGCCAGCCGCGTCCACTTGCCGGGCATTGGCGCTGTGCCCGGCGCCGCGCCTGCACCGTCATCGCGGGCATCGGCGCCTCAGCCACTGCCTGATCCGGGGCCGCGCCCGCCGCCCTTTCTCCCCCCTCCGCTTCCGCTGCCCGCGCCGTCCGCGCCTGCGGGGCGCTGGTCGCTCGATAGCTGGGCGTTCTGGCGGCAGGGCTCCGCTGCCACTCCGGTCAGCCAGGGGCGGGTGCCCATCTATGGGGCGAGCCAGACCGGCGCGGTGCTGCAATATCGCCTGGCCCCTGCCAGCCGCCTTGATCCGCGCCTCTATGCCCGCGCCTACCGTGCGCTGGTGACAAATGGCGAGACCGAGGGCGCGCTGGGCGCATCGCTGCGCCCGCTGGGGCGCGTGCCGCTGCGCGTGGCAGGCGAGGTGCGCTACACCGACGGGGCCTTCTTCTCCGAATTCCGCCCTGCGGCCTATGCTGTCACCGAAATCGCCCCGCTGCGCCTGCCGCTTGGCACTGTGCTGGAGGCCTATGGACAGGCCGGCTGGGTTGGCGGGCGCGGTGAGACGCTGTTCGCTGACGGGCAGGCGAGCCTCACCCGCGAATTGCCGCTGGTCGCCCGCCTTACCGATGAACGCTTGCGCCTCAGCTTCGGGGCGGGCGCATGGGGCGGGGCACAGCAGGATGCGTCGCGCGCCGATATCGGCCCGACGCTCAGGCTCGACACGCAGATCGGCAAGGTGCCCGCCCGCCTTTCGGTCGATTGGCGCCAGCGCGTAGGCGGCGATGCCTCCCCCGGATCGGGCGTGGCAGCGACAATATCGGCGGGGTTTTGACGCGGATCGCAGCCGGCCTTGTCAGGTTGGGCAGGGGGCGGCTGCAAAATCATCGCGGATACGCGGATTGCGCGGCTTTTATCGCCCCGCCGCCTCGGCTAGCCTGCCCGGCATGGACGTTTACCTGCCCATCGCGAATCTCTCGGTCAACGGGCTCTATATTGTCCTTCTGGGCGGGCTGACGGGCGTTCTTTCGGGGCTGTTCGGGGTGGGCGGCGGGTTTCTGACGACCCCGCTGCTGATTTTCTACGGCATCCCGCCCACGGTTGCTGCCGCCTCTGCTGCCACGCAGGTGACGGGTGCGAGCGTTTCGGGCGTGCTCGCCCATTCGCGGCGCAAGGGCGTGGATTACCGGATGGGCGGCGTGCTGGTGGCAGGCGGGATGATCGGCGCGCTGATCGGGGCGGGGCTGTTCAGCGCGCTGCAGGCGCTGGGCCAGATCGATGTGGTGATCTCGATCCTCTATGTGCTGCTCCTGGGTTCGATCGGCGGGCTGATGATGCGCGAGGCGGTGAATGCGCTGCGCCCCGGCCTCCTGGGCAAGGGCGCGCAGGTCAAGAAGCGCCGCCACCACCCGCTGGTTGCCAGCCTGCCCTATCGCTGGCGCTTCTATGCCTCGGGCCTGTATATCTCGCCGCTGGCGCCGCTGATCCTCGGGATGCTGGTGGGTATCCTCACCATGCTGATGGGCGTGGGCGGCGGGTTCCTGCTGGTGCCCGCGATGCTCTATATCCTCGGCATGAGCGGCAATGTGGTGGTGGGCACATCGCTGTTCCAGATCCTGTTCGTGACCATGCTGACCACCATGACCCACGCGCTTACCACCAAGGCGGTGGACCTCGTGCTGGCCGCGCTCTTGCTGCTGGGATCGGTGCTGGGCGCGCAGTTCGGCACGCAGATCGCATTGAAGGCCAAGCCCGAACTGCTGCGCCTTGCGCTCGCTACACTGGTGCTGCTGATTGCGCTGCGGATGCTCTACGGCCTCGGCGTGCAGCCTGACGAGATCTACACCGTGGTGCCGCTTTGAAGTCTGCCCGGCAGCTGGCCGCGGCGCTGCTGCTGCTGCTGGCGTGGGGCGCGCTCGCTACCCCGCCGGTGCTGGCCCAGCGCGAGCCGGTGCTGGTGCCCGCTGTCAGCCAATCGCGGATCGAGGTGCGGCAGGGCTTCACCGGTGCGCGCCTGCTGCTCTATGGCGCGGTGGTCGATCCCGAAAGCGGTGGGCGTGCTGGCGATTACGATATCGTCGTGGTGCTCAAGGGCCCGACCGAGCCGGTGCGCATCCGCGAAAAGGAACGCATTCTGGGTATCTGGGCCAATGCCGGATCGTCCGATTTCCGTTCGGCACCATCCTTCTTTGCTGTTTCCTCGTCGCGGCCAGTGAGCCGGATCGTCGATGAACGCACGGCGGCGATTTACGAACTCGGCACCGATTTCATCCAGCTTTCTCCGTCCGGCCAGATCGATCCTGAAGAACAGGCCCGCTTTGCCCGGGGGCTGGTTGAGCTGCGCAGGCGGCAGGGGCTCTATCAGGAAAATCCGGGCGGGGTCAGCATTGCCGAACGGGTGCTGTATCAGGCGCGCATCGATCTGCCTTCCAACGTGACCACCGGCAAATACACCGCCGAAACCTTCGCGGTGCGCCGCGGCCGGGTGGTGGCAAGCGCGACCGCCAAGATCGAAGTGGTCAAGGCCGGGCTTGAAGGGCAGGTGGTGAGCGCCGCGCAGCGCTGGTCGTTCTTTTATGGCCTTGGCGCGATTGCGCTTTCGCTGGGCATGGGCTGGCTCGCCGGACGCCTGTTCGCCCGCCCCTGAGCCGCGCGCTGCCTCTGCTTCCGGCGCATCGTTGACGCGATCTTAACTGAACAGGCCCTAATTCCTGCGTGCTTTTGCACAGAGCGCAAGGGAAAGGCGCAAATGACCGATCAGGCGCATGATTTTGAACGTTTCACCGGGCCTAATCCGACGGGCGCGGAAGAAGTTGCAGCGGCCTATGCCCGCAGCGGCCAGGATAACGCACGCCTGCCGATCGGTGTGGTGCTGGAAATTTCAGGCTCGGGCTCGCAGATTGCGCTCGATCTGCAACGCATCAATGAATGCATGGCCGATGAAGACCCCTCGGTGCAGATGGCCGGGCAAGTTGGCAGCCAGATCAAGATCCGCGTGGGCGATGCCTGGCTGCTGGCCAACGTGCGCGATCAGCGCAAGGACCGCCGCACCGAAGGCGGGATCATCGCGCATATCGACTTCCTCGGCGAAGGCAGCGAGGAACGGCTGACGGGCCGCATCAACGGCTTCAAGCGCGGCGTCACCCGCTATCCCATCCCCGGCGCGATGATCTATCCTGCCACCACCCGCGATCTGGAACAGATCTATGCCAGCGATGGCCGCGCCAGCATCACCATCGGCAAGGTCTTCCCCACCAAGGATATCCGCGCCGGCCTGTATATCGATGCGATGCTGGGCAAGCACTTTGCCCTGCTGGGTTCCACCGGCACCGGCAAATCGACAAGCGCCGCGCTGATCCTGCACCGCATCTGCGAGGCCGCGCCCAAGGGTCACATCGTGATGATCGACCCGCACGGCGAATATTCCGCCGCGTTCCGCACGACGGGTCAGATCCTCGACGTGTCGAACCTGCAGATGCCCTACTGGCTGATGAACTTCGAGGAGCATTGCGAAGTGCTGCTTTCCAGCAGCGGCAATGAACGCCAGATGGATGCCGATATTCTCGCCAAGTGCCTGCTGGGTGCGCGGCAGAAGAACCGGCTGGCGCAGACCATGGGCAAGATCACGGTGGATTCGCCCATTCCCTATCTGCTCAGCGATTTCAGCAACATCCTTCAGGACGAAATGGGGCGCCTCGACAAGGCGACCTCGACCGCGCCCTATATGCGCATCAAGTCCAAGCTTGATGAGATCAAGGCCGATCCGCGCTACCAGTTCATGTTCTCAGGGATGCTGGTGGGCGATACGATGGCCGATTTCATCGGCAAGATTTTCCGGATGCCCGGTGGCGGCAAGCCGATCTCGATCATCGACGTGTCGGGCGTGCCTTCGGATATTACCTCGACCGTGGTGGCGGTGCTTTCGCGGCTGGTGTTCGATTTTGCCATCTGGGGCCGCGATGAAAAGACCCGCCCCGTGCTGCTGGTGTGCGAAGAAGCGCACCGCTACGTGCCCAATGAAAAGAACGCCGATGGCTCGTCCGTGGGCAAGATCCTCAGCCGCATCGCCAAGGAAGGCCGCAAATACGGGATTTCGCTGGGCCTCATCACCCAGCGTCCTTCGGACTTGGCCGAAGGCGTGCTCTCGCAGTGCGGCACGATCATTTCGATGCGCCTCAACAACGACCGCGACCAGGCCTTCGTGAAGGCCGCCATGCCCGAAGGCGCGCGCGGGTTCCTCGATTCGATCCCGGCGCTGCGCAACCGCGAATGCATCATCTGCGGCGAGGGCGTGGCGATCCCGATCCGCGTGACCTTCGATTCGCTTGAGGAACACAAGCGCCCGGCGTCTGAAGACCCGAGCTTTGTGGAGCTGTGGAGCAAGGACGGCGGCGAGGAAGAACTGGTCGAACGCGTGGTGATGCGCTGGAGAAGCCAGGGGTAAGGAAGAATTCCCACCCCTAACCCCTCCCGCAAGCGGGAGGGGAACTCCAAGCGCTGATCCTCCCCTCCCGCTTGCCCCCGGCCTTCGCCGGGGCGGGTATCGGGGTCAGGGGTGGGCCTGTCAGGTGCCCCGAGTATCCCCATACAGATGGATATGCAGCCGGTCGCTCATCCGGAAGCCGTGCGCAAGGCACAGGTCCGATAGCCACGCCTGCCGTGCGCGTTGCGCGGCGCTGTCGGTGCCCTCGGCCATCAGGAACACGCGTTCGGGGCGGAAGCGGTAGCGGCGCTGGAGCGCCAGCACTTCTTCCACATCCTCAGGCGAAGCGATCACGAATTTCAGGAAAGCGCGCGGCTCTGCCGCCCATGCGTCGAGCCGTTCGGGCAGCAGGGCAAGATCGGCGGGGTTGCCGCTATGCGCCAGCTTGGGGCTGACATTGTATTGATCCACCCGGATATCGAGCCGCGCTGGCGGGGCGACCGTGCCGTTGGTTTCGATCTCGACGCTGATGTCCGGCAGATGGCTGAGCATTTCGGCCAGCGCGCCTGCCTGAAGCAGCGGCTCGCCCCCGGTGATGACGAGGCGCGTCTGACCCAGCGCGGCGATGCGGGCGGCAGTCTCTTGCGGGGAGAGCGTGACCTGATTGGCCTTGCGATCAAACGCGATGCCATCGCGGTGCGGGCGATTGTCGCCTTCAAAGCGCCAGGTGTAGGCCGTGTCGCACCACGTGCAGGCTAGATTGCAGCGCGACAGGCGCACGAAGGCGACCGGCATTCCGGCGCTCGGCCCTTCGCCTTGCAGCGAGGCGAAGATCTCCGGCCCGCCGGTGTCGTCGGTGGCGAGAGTGAGGTTCACCGGACCCCTCCGTCAGCCGCCTGCGGCGTCTGCCACCTCCCCATTCCTTTGGAACGGGGAGGGACTTCAGCGCCCTTGGTTCCTCCCCGTCCTGAAAGGATGGGGAGGTGGCAGCGCGCAGCGCTGACGGAGGGGTAAACTCCGCTCACCCCAGCCGCGCCAGCGCCGCCGTCAGCCGCTCGACCTCGCCCGTGTGGTGGGCAAGATCGGCGCGGGCCTTTTCGACCGCTTCGGGCTTGGCCTTTTCGGCGAAGGCGGGGTTGGAGAGGCGGCCTTCGAGCGATTTGGCTTCCTTGGTGCTGGTCGCCAGCGCCTTCTCCAGCCGCGCCTTTTCGGCTGCGATGTCGACGATCCCTTCGAGCGGGATGATGAACACATCCTCGCCCGCGGTCACCTGCATGGCGGGGCCAGCAGGGGCCTCACCGATGGTGACGGGCGTGAGGCGGGCAAGCCGCTCGATCGCGGCGCTGGAACGCTCGATGGTGCGCGCCGCCACGTCCGAGGGGTTCGCCAGCCATGCTGCGAGCTTGGCGCCGGGCGCAATGCCGAGTTCGTTTTTCGCGCTGCGGGTGCTGGTGGTAAGGTCGATCACCCAGTCGATGGCGTCGGTGGCGTCCTTGCTGACTTCCGCTTCCGGCTTGGGCCACTGCGCCACGATCAGCTCGTAAGGCCGCTCGCCCAGCTTGTGCCACAGCTCTTCAGTGATGAAGGGCATGAAGGGGTGGAGCATGACGAGGATCTGGTCCAATGCCCATCCGGCAACCGCGCGGGTTTCCACGGCAGGCGGGCTGTCAGCATCCCCTGCGAAAACCGGCTTGATCAGTTCGAGGTACCAGTCGCAGAACTTGCTCCACGTGAACTGGTAGATCGCATTGGCCGCCGCATCGAAGCGCAGATCGGCCATCGCCTTGTCGATCTCGGCGACGCATTGCTGCACCTCGCCAATGATCCACTGGTTGGCCGCAAGCCGCGCCGCCGGAGCCTTGATCGTGTCCGATGCGCCGATCCCGTTCGACTGGCAGAAGCGCGCCGCGTTCCACAGCTTGGTGGCGAAGTTGCGGTAACCCTCGACCCGCTTTTCATCCATCTTGATGTCGCGGCCCTGGCTTTCCATCGCCGCCATAAAGAACCTGAGCGCGTCGGCGCCGTACTGGTCGATCAGCCCGAGCGGATCGACCACATTGCCCTTGGACTTCGACATCTTCGCGCCATCGGCGGCGCGCACGAGGCCGTGGAGATAGAGCGTATCCCACGGCTTTTGCCCCATGTTGTAAAAGCCCATCATCATCATCCGCGCATCCCAGAAGAACAGGATGTCGAAGCCGGAAATGAGGAGGCTGTTGGGGAAGTGTTTGTTGAGGAGCGGCGCATCGCCCTCGGGCCAGCCCAGCGTGGCGAAGGGCCACAGGGCGGATGAGAACCACGTGTCGAGGACGTCCTCGTCCTGACGAAGGGCAACGCCTTCGCCTGCCAATGCCTGCGCGGCTTCGGCGGTTTCGGCGACAAAGCAGCGACCATCATCGGCAAACCAAGCTGGAATCCGGTGCCCCCACCACAATTGGCGGCTGACGCACCACGGCTGGATGTTCTCCATCCAGTTGAAGAAGGTCTTTTCCCACGTCTTGGGCACGATTTCGATATCGCCCGAGCGCACTGCTGCGATGGGCTTCTTGGCGAGTTCAGCGGCGTTCACATACCACTGGTCGGTCAGCCATGGCTCGATCACCACGCCGCCGCGGTCGCCGAAAGGCGTGGCGATCTGGCGCGGTTCGGCGTCGTGTTCGATCTCCTCGCCGTCCTTGCCCTTGGTGATGTGCGGGATGAGGTAGCCCTGCTCCTTCATCCGCTTGACCACCAGCTCGCGCGCGCCGTCGACACCATCCCGCTTGAAACGGTGCAGGCCAAGAAATTCCTCGGGCACCAGCCCATCGGCGGTCTGGCACACGTTCGCTTCGGCATCGAGCATGTTGAGCATGTCGGCCGGCGCAAAGCCTGCGCGCTTGCCCACTTCGAAATCGTTGAAATCGTGCCCCGGCGTGATCTTGACGCAGCCTGAGCCGAGTTCGGGATCGGCGTGTTCGTCCGCGATCACGGGGATGCGGCGGCCGGTCAGCGGCAGCACGACAAACTTGCCGACGACGCTGGCATAGCGTGCGTCCGCAGGGTTCACCGCCACGGCCATATCGGCCAGCATGGTTTCGGGCCGGGTGGTGGCGACTTCGAGATAATCGCGCCCGTCAGCCAGGGTCGCGCCGTCGGCCAGCGGATATTTGAAGTGCCAGAAGCTGCCCGCAATCGTCTGCGTTTCCACCTCAAGGTCGGAAATCGCGGTCTTGAGCTTCGGGTCCCAGTTCACCAGGCGTTTATCCCGGTAGATCAACCCGTCGTTATACAGGTCAACGAAGGTCTTGATCACCGCAGCGGTGAAGTGCGGGTCCATGGTGAACTGTTCTCTGGACCAGTCCATCGAACAGCCCAGCCGCCGCAGCTGGTTGGTGATGGTGCCGCCGGATTCGGCCTTCCATTCCCACACCTTGCCCACGAAATCCTCGCGGGAATAATTGGTGCGCTTGTCGCCGCGCGCCTCCATCTGGCGTTCGACCACCATCTGCGTTGCGATGCCCGCATGGTCGGTGCCCACCACCCACAGCGCGTCCCGCCCACGCAGCCGCTCATACCGGATCACCACGTCCTGAAGCGTGTTGTCGAGCGCGTGGCCGATGTGCAGGCTGCCCGTCACGTTCGGCGGCGGGTTGACGATGGTGAAGGGCTCCGCGTCCGGGCGCTCGGGCCGGAAGCAGCCGTTCGTCTCCCAGTGGCTGTACCAGCGCGCCTCGATATCGGCGGGGTCGAAAGTGGTGGGCAAGGTGGTGTCGGCGGTGTTCGGCATAATGAGCCGCGCCATGCCAGCAGCGATGCTGCGATGCAATGCGATAGGCGCTTATGGATGGCCGCGAGAGCCTTGCGGGCCTGTGAAAATCCCCCCATACCCCGCCCCGATGCAGAGCGCCGCGCACTATTTGCTGGAGGATGCAGGCGAAGGAGCCGCGCGGCTGGTGCTGTCCGGGCACCTGACGCTGGCGGCCATCGGCCCGCTCGAACGCGATCTGCGCAGGCTGCCCGGGCCCATCATCGCGGTCGATCTGGCGGGCGTCGAGGAAATCGATACCGTCGGCGCCTGGGTGGTGTGCCGGGTCGCACGCGAACACGCCAGCACCATCACCAGCGCCAGCCCCGAGGCCGAGCGGCTGCTGGCCGCGATGCGCGATATTGATGCAGAAGGCGATACTCACCCGCACCGCCTGCCGGTGTGGGAACGCCTGCCGCTGGCGGTGGGCGAACGCGTGTTCGGCGCGCGCGGCGGCATTTACGGGGTGGTCGCCTTTTTCGGCCAGATCCTGATCGCCGCCTTCAGCCTGCTGCGCCGCCCGCGCCGGTTTCCGTTCAAGGCGCTGGTGCACCAGATGGAGCTGGTGGGCGTTACCGCGCTGCCGATCATCGGTCTGATGAGCTTTCTTATCGGCATCGTCATCGCCCAGCAGGGCTCGGTGCAGCTCGAACAGTTCGGTGCCGAGGCGCTGACGGTGAACCTTGTCGGGCGCATCACCTTGCGCGAACTGGGCGTGCTGATGACCGCGATCATGGTGGCAGGCCGATCAGGCAGCGCCTTTGCCGCGCAGCTTGGCACGATGAAACTGACCGAGGAAATCGACGCGATGCGCACCATCGGCATCTCGCCCATCGAGGTGCTGGTGATCCCGCGCATTCTTGCCGCGACCTTCATGATGATCCTGCTGGGCTTCTTTGCCGCGCTGATGGCGATCATCGGCGGGGCGGTGGTCGGGCAGTTTGCGCTCGGCATCCCGTTCTTCACCTTCCTGCTGCGCATTCAGGAAGTGGTGCCCACTTATGACCTGTGGGTGGGGCTGATCAAGGCGCCGGTGTTCGGGCTGATCGTGGCGCTGGCCGGGTGTTTCCACGGGATGCAGGTCCACGGCAATTCCGAAGAAGTCGGGCGGCGCACCACCATGGCGGTGGTTTCGGCGATCTTTGCAGTGATCGTGCTCGATGCCTTCTTCGCGGTGTTCTTCACCGAAATCGGGTGGGGGTGAACAGGTGCGCGTGAACCAGCATCCCGATGATGGCCAGCCGGTGATCGTGGTCGAAGGCCTCGTGAACAAGTTCGGTGAGCACGCCGTGCATGACGGGCTCGATCTGACCGTGCGGCGCGGCGAGATCCTGGGCGTGGTGGGGGGCTCTGGCACCGGCAAATCGGTGCTGATGCGCTCGATCATCGGGCTCCAGCAGCCCAGCGCCGGACGGATCGATGTGCTGGGGCGCTGCATCACCGAAAGCGATCTGGAACAGGGCATCGGCGTGCGGCGCCGCTGGGCCATCCTGTTTCAGCGCGCCGCGCTGTTTTCGACCCTGACCGTGGGCGAAAATGTCGAGCGGCCGATCAA
>JAGKSZ010000300.1 GCA_018991295.1 Porphyrobacter sp.
CCCCCCCCCCCACCCCCCCGGGGCCGGGGGCCCCCCGGGCGGTGTGCCCCCCCGGCGGACGCCGACGCCGCCGGGCCGCCCAACCGCGATGCGCGGCCGCTCGAAGCCCCGGGCCCACCCCACCCGCCTGCTTTCGGCCACGCGGCTGTCGCGGCTCGATGAGGAAATCGAAGCCTTGCGCCGCAGCCCCGGTCCGTCGCATTCTCGGCGCAATCCCGCCGGATCGCAGGACGAGCGCATCGCTCCCCTGGACCGGGTCAATTCGTTTCTCGATGGAGTAGCCTTCATGGGCATTTTCAGCCGCACCCGCGACATTATTGCCGCCAATTTCAACGACATGCTCGACAAGGCGGATGATCCGCAGAAGATGATCCGCATGATCATCCTCGAAATGGAGGAAACCCTGGTCGAAGTCCGCGCCTCGGCTGCGCGCACGATTGCCGACCAGAAGGAAATGCACCGCCACTGCGTGAAGCTTGATCGCCTGCAGGCCGACTGGGCCGAAAAGGCACAGCTGGCACTGAGCAAGGATCGCGAAGACCTTGCCCGTGCGGCGCTCGTCGAAAAGAAGAAGGCTGGCGACATGGCCGATCAGCTCAAGGCGGAAATCGCCGTGCTGGACGATGCCCTGCGCGCCTATGAAGAAGACATCGCCAAGCTGCAGCACCGCCTGCGCGAGGCCCGCAGCCGCCAGACCGCGATTGCCGCGCGCCTCGAATCTGCCGAGAACCGCGTCAAGCTGCGCACCCTGATGAGCACCGAGCGCACCGACGAGGCGCTCGCCCGCTTCGACCAGCTCGAACGCCGGGTCGATTATGCCGAAGGCCGGGCTGACGCGCTGCGGATCGCTGAGGACGGTCCGCCGTCGCTCGCCGATCAGATTGCCGCGCTGGGCGGATCGGACGCGATTGATGATGAACTTGCCGCGATGAAAAAAGCGCTCGGCAAAACCGACAGCAAAGGGGAATAAGCCATGGATATCGAAGGCGTCATGGCCATCGCCGCCATCTTCATCGGCCTGCCGTGGATGGTGCTGCACTACATGACCAAGTGGAAGACCGCGCCCACCATCACCGCCGATGACGAGGTGCTGCTGGAGGAACTCTACAACCTCGCCAAGCGGCTGGACGAACGCATGGACACCGTGGAGCGTCTCGTCGCCACCGACGATCCCAGCTTCACCCCGGTCCGCCGCCTGATCGCCGATCAGGAAAAGGACAACCAGCAGCTGCGCGAACTGGAAGCGCTGATTGCCGAGAAGAAAGGAACCCGCGCATGAACAGCCCCCGCACCACGCTTTACCGCGACAAGCACAACGCCAAGCTGATGGGGGTGTGTTCGGGAATTGCGGATTACACCGGGATCAACGTGCTGTGGATCCGCCTCGCGGCCTTCGTGTCGATCTTCATGACCAGCGGCACGACGATCTTTCTCTATCTGCTGGCCGGGTTCTTCCTGAACAAGAAGCCGCCGCACCTCTACCGCGATGAAAGCGAGCAGAAGTACTGGCAGGGCGTGCGCCAGAGCCCGCGCCGCACCGCCCGCGAGATCCGCGCCGCCTTCCGCGATGTGGATCGCCGCCTGGCCGCTGTGGAAGCCCACTATGTCAGCAGCAACCCGCGCCTGACCGCCGAAATCGAGCGGCTGCGCTAACCCCGAACACCAGCAACAGGGACCCGAAATCATGGAAGGCACGCTTGCCCTGATGATCCCGATCTTCGCTCTGATGATCCCGATTGTCGCCCTCTGGACGAAGCACCAGCAGAAGATGGCGGAAATGCAGGTCGGCGCCGCCGCCGAGCAGACTGCGGAAAAGGCGGCACAATATGTCAGCCAGATCCAGCGGCTCGAAGCCCGCGTGCAGGTGCTCGAACGCATCGTCACCGACCGCGGCTACGACATCGCCACCCAGATCGAGGCGCTGCGCGATCAGCGCCGGGTGGATGAAGAAACCGCAGGCGTGCCGCTTGGCCTCGCCAGCAAGGAGCGCGTGTGATGCACTTCCAGGGCCCCGGTTTTATCGTTGCCATCGTGCTCGTTTGCACCATGGGCTGGCTCATTAACAACTGGATCCGCGCGAGGCACGGCTACCCGCTCGAAGACGAGTGGGGCGGCAAGACCGAACGTCCCGACAATGGCGAGACACTGCGCCTGCGGGCGGAAAACAAGGCTCTCCACGAAAAGGTCGATGCCATGCAGGACCGACTGGTGGTGCTGGAAAAGATCGTCACCGACCGGGGCTACAGCCTCGCCCACGAAATCGAGGCGCTGCGCGATGTGCCCGCCATCATAAAGGAGCGTGTGTGATGGAACCGGCTGACTTTCTTCCCTATCTCGGATGGATCATCGGCGGCGCCTTCACGCTGGGCGCGATGGGCATTCTGGTCTCGTTCCAGACCACCCGGATGAAGATCAAGAACGGCTACCCGCTCGAAGGGATGTGGGGCCAGTCGCTGAAGCCCGGCTCGGACAAGGAAACCGCGCACCGCGTCACCTTGCTCACCCAGGAAAACGCCGAACTGCGCGCCGAACTTGGCAGCATGAAGGACCGGCTTGCCAATGTCGAACGCATCGTCACAGATGGCGGCTACCACCTTGGCGCCGAGATCGACGCTCTGCGTGACCGCGCTCTGGCGGGGCTCACCGACAAGGGAGCGGCCTGATGAGCAGCTGGGCCATCGTTGCACTCGTCGCCATCATCGTTTTCGGTGTGGTCGAATATGCCAAGGCCCGTGCCGGGATCATCACCGATGGGGACGGCAACGAGCGGCTTGTCCCGCGTGAGGATACAGGTAGCCGGATCGAACTGGATGCAGCGCTGCGCGAAGTGGCGGATCTCAAGGAGCGGGTGAAGGTGCTCGAACGCATCGCCACCGACGCCAATACCGGGGATGCGCGCGAACAGGCGCGGATCGCGGCGGAAATCGAAGCGCTGCGGGGTCTGCCTGCGGCCAGAACGGAAAGGACGGACCCATGACGAGCGTTCTTCTCGATCCCACCTTCGTGCTGACGGCGGGGCTGCTGGTTTCGGTGATCGTGATGACAGGTGCAGCTCTGCGCGCCTGGCAGGGCTGGCTTGACCTCAAGCGCCGCGAGCTGGACCGTGCGCCTGCGGGCCATGGCGCGCTGGACGAGCCCTCGGGCATGGGCACCGCGCGCATCGAACTGGCCGATCTCAAGGAGCGCATCCGCAAGCTTGAAGCCATCGCCAGCGGGGTGGAACTGTGAGCGACCATCGCGCCACCGCCGCGCAGGCCGGCATCGGGCTTGGCAGCGCCATTGCCGTGGCGATCAGCTGGAGCCTCCACCAGTCGATCATCTGGGCGATCGTCCACGGCTTTTTCGGCTGGTTCTACGTGATCTGGCACGCGGTCACCCGCCCCGGCGGCATCACCGGGTAATCGCCCCTTTGCGTTGGAGCCGCGCCCCGTTTAAGGGCGCCCCATGCGCACCCTTTCCGACATTCTCGAAGAATATGAATTCCTCGAAGGTGACGAGCGTTACGGCCTGCTGATCGAGCTGGGCCGTAGCCTTGAACCCATGCCCGAGGCGCTGAAGACCGATGCGACACTGGTGCGCGGGTGTTCGGCGGCTGTGTGGGTCTATCCCGCCGGGACCGACGCGGCCAAGCTCCATTTCCTTGCCGACAGCAATGCCGCGATCACCAAGGGGATCGTCGCGCTGGTCATCGCCGCGGTGCAGGACAGGCCTGCCGCCGAAGTCGCCGCGATGGACGTGATGGGCGCGCTGGCCCCCTTCGATCTGAAAAACCAGCTTTCTTCAAACCGCACCCAAGGCGTTCCCAACATGATCGCACTGGTGAAGGAACATGCAGCACGGCTGGCGACCGGGTAACCGGTTGGCGTTCAGCCTGCGATGGCGTAGGTTGCACCGGCAAGGGCTGTAGGGAACCAGTCGCTTGCACGGTGGAGAACCGGCATGCTGACCAACGCCAAACCTGTCTGTTTTGTCCTTGCCGCCGATCTGGACAAGGCGCGCCGCTTCTACACCGGCACCCTTGGCCTGACAGAGACCGGTGAGGATCCCTTTGCGATCAGTTATGATCTGGCTGGCACCACCTTGCGGCTGACCAAGATCGAAGGCCATCAGCCCAACCCCCATACGGTGCTCGGCTGGCAGGTTGCCGATATCGAAGCGGCCATCGATGCCTTGGTGGCCAAGGGTGTTGCCTTTGCCACATATGAAGGCTTTGGACAGGATGCTCGGGGCGTCTGGACCCATCCGGGGTCCGGCACCAGGATTGCCTGGTTCCACGATCCTGAAGGCAATAATCTCAGCCTGACCCAGTTCGGCAATCAGGTGTGACCAAGGCCCCTTGTTTCACGTGAAACAGCCAGAACCGCGCGGCTGCGCCCGGTCTGGGAGGGGTCTGGGAGGGGTCTGAGGGGGGTCTGGCAGGGGTCTGCGACCACCTGGCCACCACCCTAGAGGTTGCGGCCCACCACTTCGAAATCCTCAGCGCCCGCGCCCACCGCGTCGCGCACCACGGCCACCCCGGCTTCCTTCTGCGCCTTCAGTTCCGCCTTGAGCTTGGCCGGATCGCGCGCGAAGACGAAACCGAAGCTTACGCCGCCTTCCTTGCCGATGGTCGCATGGTGGAGCTTGTGCGCCTGCACCAGCCGCTTGGCATAGCCTTTCCTCGGCACCCACTTCCAGTAACGCTGATGCACCAGCCCATCATGGACCAGCGTGTAGATCACCCCGTAAAGCGTGATCCCCACCGCAAACCACCACAGCCAGTCCCAATAAAGCGAGCCGTAGATATACATCGCGGCATTGATCGTGCCGAACACCACCGCAAACAGATCGTTCTTTTCCAGCACATTGTCATGCGGCTCGTGGTGATCGCGGTGCCAGCCCCAGCCCCAGCCATGCATGATGTACTTGTGCGCGACCCAGGCAAACAGCTCCATCCCGATCAGCGAGGACATGACGGTCAGGAACACTTCGAGCCAGCTCATGCGGGCACCTTTTCAATCGCGTGGGTCCGGCCCACCCCGGCCCGCTTGGCCCCCGGCAGGGCCCACCAGGGCACATCGGGGCGGCGGTGGTGTTCGAGATGATAGCCGAAATGGAAACAGCTGGCGAGGCTGGCCAGCGTGCCGAAATCATTGCTGCGGGCATTGTGGCGGTCGGGAAAATCCTCCCCCGGCGCGTGGTGATGCGGGCGGAAGGTGCCGAAGTAGAACAGCTGGAGCGATGATCCCAGCGCAGGCGCCCCGTAAAGCAGCACGATCTGGATCATCCGAATATCCAGCACCAGCCAGTAGATGCCCACCACCGTGTGCACGAAAACCAGCGATGGCCAGCCGAAATAGCGCCGGAAGAAGGTCGCATACCAGCGCCAGAAATCGCCCGGATTGTGCTCGTCAAAATCGGGATCGCCCGCGTGGCCTGCCAGCTGGTGGTGGGTCATGTGCGCATCGCGCAGATGCTTCCAGCCAAAGCCCGCATACAGCGCCAGCAGCACCGCGCCGATCGCCGCATTCACCCGCGCAAGGCCCGGCGCCAGCGTGCCGTGCATCGCATCATGGCAGACAATGAACACGCCGACCGATAGCCAGCACTGCACCAGCGCCATCAGGATCGCGACCGGCCAGTTGCTCCAGCTCAGTTCGAACACGAACATCGCATAGGCGTGGAGGCCCAGCCAGCTGCCCGCGATGCCCAGCATCAGGCCAAGGCCGATGGCGCGCTGGATGCTGCGGTCAGGCAGGGTGTAGGGGGCGGTCATCACAGCAGGGATACGCAAGGGGCGGCCATGGGGATG
Organism: Porphyrobacter sp.; assembly: GCA_018991295.1. Classification (GTDB taxonomy): domain Bacteria; phylum Pseudomonadota; class Alphaproteobacteria; order Sphingomonadales; family Sphingomonadaceae; genus Erythrobacter. The sequence goes on from JAGKSZ010000300.1 coordinate 5,792, forward strand.
CGTATAGAGCGCAAGGCCAACAAGGCCAATGCGTTTGCAGACAAGGGTGTGCAGGCCGGCGCAAGTCAGGCGCGTGGGGCACAGGCGGCGGCGCTCAGCCGACCTCGACCCCTTTCCAGAAAGCGATGCGGTCCTTGATCCGGGCGGCCGCAGCCAGCGGTTCGGGATAGAACCATGCGGCATCGCGGTTGGTCGCGCCATCCACGATCAGCGAGTGATAGGAGGCAACGCCCTTCCAGCCGCAGGTGGTGCGGGTATCGCTGGGCGCAAGATATTCGGCCCGCACCGCGCTGCGCGGGAAATAGTGGTTGCCTTCGACCACCACGGTATCATCGCTTTGGGCGATCACGGCGCCGTTCCAGATTGCCTTGACCATGGGCCTTATGCGCTTCCCTTCATGGCGCGGCGCGGCGCCCGGCCATTTGCCGGATGCCGCGCCGGACGCCCGCACCGCATATCAGGGAACGACGCCGATCGTATCGGGCTTCCCGTCAGGATCGAAGTTGACGATCCCGCCATTGCCCACCGCACCGCGCAGCAGGATGCCGGCAAGGTGAGGCGCGGCCATCGAGGTGCCCGAAATGGTGTTATAGGTGCCGCCGATCCAGGTGGATTTGATCGCAGACCCGGGCTCGGCATAATCGACCGGCGGGTTGCCGAAGTTCGAGAAGCTCGACCAGCTGTCGCCATTGGCGAAAGATGACACCGTGTAGACATTGGGCCCGTTGACGCGGGCGGGCGAATAGTTTGCCGCATTGGCCGCGCTGTTCCCGGCCGCGATGGTGAACCGCACCCCGGGGGCCGAGGCGTTCAGAACCGCCGTATCAAGCGCGCTGCTGACCCCGCCGCCAAGGCTCATATTGGCCACATCGCCGGGGCGGCCGTTCTGGGCGACGTAATCGACCCCCGCGATCACGCCCAAATTGCTGCCCGACCCGCGCCGGTAAAGCACGCGCACCGCCACGGCCTTGGCCCCCGGCGCCACGCCGACAACGCCGATGGTGTTGTTGATGGCAGCGATGGTGCCAGCCACGTGGGTTCCGTGCCCATTGGCGTCATTGGGCGAGGTGTCGCTGATGAAGCTGCGCGAACGCGCGGTATCGACATTGAGATCGGGGTGGGTGAGT